>JADJPR010000013.1 GCA_016713135.1 Rhodanobacteraceae bacterium
CCGTCTGCAACCACCCCATCAGGTCGCGGGATCGCTTGATTCACCACCCTCAGCGTCCCGCGTCAATTCCAGGCTTCGTCGTTATTCAGGACCACTCGCCACCCAATGAAACCGAATCCAGTTCGTCATCCTACGGACCACAAGTTCGCCTCCGGTTGCTCCCCACCCCGCCTCGCAACGGATGCAGTTACCTTCAGCTACGAGGCCGTGGCTGACCTCGACGGGGACTTCCACCCCGCTAGTGATGCGCCCTCACGGGCGCACTGAATCGCTGCGCGATACACCGCCCTACGCTCGTGCCCGGGCGACAGATGTTCGCGGCTGAAGCCGCTCCCACCGGCACTGGGCTCAGAACCTTGCGCTGAACTCCAGGCCCCACTGGCGCGGTGGGGTGATGGTGCCGACGGGGGTGCCGAGGACGCTGACGCCCTGGCCGCCGATGCTGCGCACGTACTGTTTGTCGAAGAGGTTGTTGGCGTACAACGCGGCGCCGTAGCGGTGGTCGGGGGAGGTCCAGCCCAGGCGCAGGTTGGTGATGTTCTGCGAGGGGCCGACCTGGAAGTCGCCGTAGCTGCCGCAGCTGCCCTGGAACTGGGAGTCCGCGTTGCAGCGCACTTCGCTGCGGTAGGCGTGCTGCAGGTTGAGTTCCATGCTGCCTCGGCTCGGCAGTTCCCAGGCGTAGTTGGCGCCGGCGGCGAAGGACCACTTGGGCTCGCCGGTGGGCTGGCCGGAGAGGTCCACGCCGCTGCCGGTGGCGGCGCCGTCCTCGAACTCGGAATCGATGTACGCGCCGGCGAGGTTCAGCGTCAGGTTCTGAGTGGCCTTCCACATCCACTCGACATCGACGCCGTTGGCGGTCTGGTCGGTGCTTTGAACCAGATACTGCGGGATGCCGCCTGGAGTGGTCACCGGCACCAGCTGCAGCGACTGGCGGTCGGAATAGTCGTAGCGGAACAACGAGGCGTTCAGGACCATCTTGAGCTCGGGGAAGCTCGCCTTGACGCCCATCTCGTAGTTGCGCACTTCCTCGGGGGCGTATTCGGAGTCGATCTGGACGCCGTCGAAGCCGCCGGCCTTGTAGCCCTTGCTGGCGGAGACGAAGCCCATGACGTCGTCGCTGAAGTGGTAATCCAGCACCAGGCGCGGGCTGGTGTCGCTGGAGTCGGTGTCGCGTTTGACGCGCACGCCGACGGCATTGCCGAACACGATGTTGTTGCGCAGCACGAACAGCAACTGCGGCGGGATCTGGCTGAGCAGGCCCATGCCGTTGATGTCGAAGAAGGCTCGGTCCAGGCCCGGCGACAGGCGCAGCGGGTTGAACCAGGCGAAGGACTTGTCGTCACGCGTGTAGCGCAGGCCGGCGGTCAGGTTGACGCGGTCGGTCAGGTGCCAGATCACGTCGCCGAAGACCGCCATCGACTTCGAGGTCATCTCGTTGTCGACGCGCTCGCTGTAATCGTGGCCGAGCAGGCGGTAGGGGAAACCGGCCGAGCCGAAAGCGAAGTCGACGCAGGCCAGCGGGCCGCCGCAGGGGTTGCGGATGCCCTGGTTGAACAGCAGCGTGTCGATGGTGCTGGTGGAGCTGTTGACGATGTTCGACTGCTCGCCTTCCTCGCGGTAGTAGCTCGCGCCGGCGACCCAGTCGATGCGGTCGTTGGCGCCGGCGAACTTGAACTCCTGGTACAGCGTGCGGCCGGACTGGGTGACGCCGCTGTCCAGGCGCACGGTCGGATCGTTGGTGCCGTCCTGATCCTCGAAGTGCTCGAGGTCGGACTCGGAGAAGGCGGTGGTGGAGGTGAAGGTTGCCCAGTCGAGCGAGCCGATGAACTGCAGGGTGCCGCCGTCGTAGCCCTTGGTCTGGCGCCCGCCGAACACGTCCTGGTAGATCGGCACGTCGCGCGGGTCCTGGTAACTGGCCGGGTTGGGCGGGAACGGGGCGCGCTGGGTGGTGTTGCTGAGGAAGGGCAGCACGCCGATCTGCAGGCGCTGCGGTTCCTTCAGGCGCTCGTGGTCGAAGGAGAGCTGCATCTCCCAGGTGTCGCTCAGCATGCCGCCGATGGCGATACGCGCGCCTTCCTGGCGGTCCAGCGCGTACTGGCGGCCAGTGCCGGCGTCCTCGGCCCAGCCGTCGCTGCGATTGGTCAGCGCGCTGACGCGCACGCCAAAGGTTTCACCCAGCGGCATGTTGAGCAGGCCGTCGAAATAGCGCTGGCCGTCATTGCCGATGCGCCCGCGCGCGGTCGCCTCGAAATCATTGGTCGGCGCATTGGTCACGATGGAAATGGCGCCGGCCGCGGTGTTGCGCCCGAACAGGGTGCCCTGTGGACCCTTCAGCACCTCGATGCGCTGCACGTCGTTGAGCGCCAGCAGCGAGCCGCCGCCATTGGTCTGGTAGACACCGTTGACGTAGACACCGACCGCGCGGTCGATGCCCATGCTGAAGCCTTCGGTGCTGATGCCGCGGATCGAGAAGCCCGGCTGGGTCTTGTCGAAGGCGTCCACCGACAGGCCCGGCACGTAGCGCGCGATTTCGGAGAGGTCGGTGGCGACCAGATTCTCGACCTGTTTCTCGGTAACCACGGACACCGCGATCGGCACGTCCTGCACTTCCTGCGAACGGCTCTGCGCGGTCACCGTGACCGCTTCCATCTCGGTGCTCTCGGCGGCATCGGGCGCCGCTTCGGCCTCGTCCTGCGCCAGCAGCGTCGTGGGCGCGGCCGCGAGGGCCAGCAGCAGCGCGCTGACGAGCGCGCGACGATTGCAGATCAAGGTCATGGTGTCCCCCCTGGGAGCGCTAGGCTCATGCGGCGATGAGCAAATGGTGGTCATTCGCCGAAGCGAATCTCATTCACGGAATCTAGAGATTCGCCGCGACCCGCGCCACAGGCCGGAAGCCGCCTTCAGTGCAAGGTCGCGCCGGCCGGCGCGCTCGCCTCCGGCGGATGCTCCTGCCAGTACTGGCGCACATCGGTCAGCAGGCTGGCCATCTGCGCGACGACCAGATCGCGCTCGCGCTCGGACAGCGGCGGCTGGTCGGGATCGCGCAGCTCGGAGAACACGCCGTCGTCGACGCCAAGGGCGATCACCGGCGCGAGCAGGTCGAGCAAGGTGCGGTCTTCCTGCATCCGCTGCTCCCAGATCTCGGCGTTGAGGTCCACGCCCAGGCTGAAGCCCTCGCACCAGCCGCCCGAATCGATGCTGCGCTCCTCGCCGGACTCGTGCTCGGCGAAGATCGGGTCGTAGCTGTTGATGTCGAGGCCGCGGGCGATGCTGGCCTTGAGCCGCAGCAGCAAATCGAGCAGCCGCTGCAGGCGCGGCGACGGGGCACCAAGCGGCTCACCGCCGAGGATCACCGGCAGCCAGTGCTCGGGACCGACCGGCTGCGGCCCGACCACCAGCGCCGTCAGCAGGCCCTGCGCGCCGTCCAGGCGCAGGCCCTCATCGGCGCCGAGCGATTCCAGCAGGCGATCGATCTCCTCGAAGTCCTGCTCGTCCAGCAACAGCGCGGGCTCGATCCCCTTCACGACGCCAGTTCCACCCACACCGGGGCATGATCCGAAGGCCGTTCCCAGCGGCGCGGCTCGCGGTCGATTCCGGCCGCGGTGGCGCGCGTGCGCAGGGCTTCGGAGATCAGCACCAGGTCGATGCGCAGGCCGAGATTGCGGCGGAAGGCTGCCTGGCGGTAATCCCACCACGAAAAATGGCCGGCATCCGGCTGGAACAGGCGGAAGCTGTCGTGCAGGCCGAGCGCCAGCAGCGATTTGAGCGCCTCGCGCTCCGGGGTGGAACACAGGATCTGCTCGTGCCAGGCGGCCGGATCGTGCACATCGCGGTCATCCGGCGTGATGTTGAAATCGCCCAGGACCACCAGTTTCGGGTGCTGGGCGATCTCGCCCGCCAGCCATTCGCGCAGCGCGGCCAGCCAGGCCAGTTTGTACTCGAATTTCTCGCTGCCGACTTCCTGGCCGTTGACCACGTACAGGTCGACCACGCGGACATCGCCCACGGTGGCCGCCAGCACGCGCCGCTGCGGGTCGTCGAAACCGGGAATGTCGCGCACCGGATCGACCGCCTCGGCGCGCGTCAGCAGCGCGACCCCGTTGTAGGTCTTCTGTCCGCTGACCAGTGCCCGGTAGCCGGCGCGCTCGATCTCCGCATGCGGGAAATCCTCGTCGACCAGTTTGATCTCCTGCAGCGCGAGCACATCCGGCTGCGCCAGCAGCGAGCCATTCGGTGAGATGCGGCAGGCGCACCTTGAGCGAGTTGACGTTCCACGAGGCGATCTTCATGCGCCGATCATAACCACCTGTTCAACGCGGAGACGCGGAGGACGCGGAGAAACGCAGAGGGAAGCGGCTCATGCTGGTCTCCGCGCCTTGGCGACTGCTTCGCTGATGCGGCCCCGGACCGCAGCCTGAACAAGGCGTAGCCGCAGAGATCACAGAGGAGAGCATTCCTTGCTCCTCTCCGCGCTCTCCGCGTCTCCGCGTTGAGGTGGTTCCGGTAGTGCCGCGAGCGAGCGCGCTCAGCGCGTGAGGAACTTGATCACGGCGTCGGCCAGCCGCTTGTACGGCGGCTTCAGCAGCGAGAACGAGGACCAGCGCGCCTGGTAGAACACCGGCTTCTGCTTGGAGAAGGTCAGGAAGCCGTGGTGGCCGTGGTAGTGGCCGATACCGCTGGGTCCGATGCCGCCGAAAGGCAGCGCCGCCTGGGCGATGTGCAGCACGCAGTCGTTGATGGTCACGCCGCCGGCGATGGTGCGTTCCAGCACCTGCTCGACGCGGCTGCCGTCCAGGTCGAAGTGGTACAGCGCGAGCGGGCGGTCGTGCGCGTTGACATAGGCGATCGCCTCGTCGAGGTGCTTGTACGGCAGGATCGGCAGGATCGGCCCGAAGATCTCCTCGCGCATCAGGCGCGTTCCGGCGGGCGCGCCGAGCACCAGCGTCGGTGCCAGCACGCGGGTGGCTGGGTCCAGCGCTTCCTGCGCCGGATTCATGCGCAGAACCTTGGCGCCCTGCGCCTCGGCCTCTTCGAGCAGGCCGGTCAGGCGCGCGTACTGGCGATCGTTGACGATGCTGGTGTAGTCCGGCGTCTGCGCCAGCGAGGGATAGCGCGAGCGCACCTCGCCCTCGAAGGCGGCGACCAGTTCGTCCACCTTCGATTCGTGGCACAGCACATAGTCCGGCGCGATGCAGGTCTGGCCGGCATTCAGGAACTTGCCGGCTGCCAGGCGCGAGGCCGCGGTGGCGATCGGATAGTCCGGCGCGATGATCGCGGGCGACTTGCCGCCGAGTTCCAGCGTCACCGGCGTCAGATTCTTCGCCGCCGCCTGCATCACGATGCGTCCGACCTGGGTGGAACCGGTGAAGAACAGATGGTCGAAGGGCAATGCGGAGAACTCCGCCGCCACCTCCGGCCCGCCCAGCACCACGGCGACGCGCTCTTCTGGGAACACGTCCGCGAGCATCGCCTTCAGCAGGTCCGAGGTCCTCGGCGTCAGTTCCGACGGCTTCAGCATCGCGTGGTTGCCCGCAGCGAGTGCCGCCGCCAGCGGCATCAGCGCCAGGTTCACCGGGTAGTTCCACGGCGAAATGATCCCGACCACGCCGACTGGCTGGTAGCGGATCTGCGCGCTGGCCGGCAGGAAGGTCCAGTCCGGCAGCACCCGGCGCGGCTTCATCCAGCGCTTGAGATGCGACACCGCGTGGTCGATGTCGTGCAGCACCGTCATCACGTCGCTGAGCAGCGTCTCGTGGCGCGAGCGGCGACCAAAGTCCGCCGCGATCGCCGCGACAATGTCCTCCGAGCGCTTCTTCACCGCGGCGCGCAACCGTTTCAGGTCGTCGATGCGCTGTGCATAGTCCGGCACCCGCCGCGCATGCGCCAGGCGCTGGCGCTGCAGCAACGGAGTCAGCAAGTCGGGAGTCGCGCCGTCCATGTTCGGTGCCTCGTGCTGGCGATGGCCGAGTATAGGCCGCCAGGCGCTAGGGGCATCGCTCGGCCGGGGCCGTTGAACGCGGAGACGCGGAGGGCGCGGAGAAAAGCAGCAAGAAACCAGTGCTCTTCTCTGCGTTTCTCTGCGTCCTCTGCGTCTCCGCGTTGAATTGTTGCCGAGACGCGGAGGGCGCGGAGAAAAGCACCAAAGAATCAATGCTCTTCTCTGCGTTCCTCTGCGTCCTCCGCGTCTCCGCGTTGAACAACTCCCCCGACCGCCGCTCAGCGGCGGCGCGCGATGCCGGCCATGCCGAGGGTGAGCACGAGCAGCGCGAGCAGGCCGAGCGTGCGCGGGTCGAGGGTCGGAACCGGAGCCGGTTGGTCGTCGCCGAGGATGGTGCCGACGGCGGTGGCGTCGCTGATCGTTGCGCCCTGGGCGCCCGAAAGCGTCAGGCTGAAGGTCTCGTTGGGCTCGAGGATGTCGTCGGCGACCACCAGCACGGTGACCGTCGCGCTGATCGCGCCAGCCGGAATGGTGGCGGTCCCGGCAGCGGCGCCGTAGTCGTTCGGCGTGCCGGCGGAACCGTTGCTGGTCTGGTAGTTCACCGTGATCGGCGCGGCCGACGGATTGCTGCTGCTGATGGTGAACGCGAAGGGCGTGGTGCCGCCGCCATTGCCCTCGGGCAGGGTCAGGTCATTGATCGACAGCGTCGCGGCGTCGTCGTTGACGATGGTCCCGGTCGCGCTGGCAGTGGCGATGGTCGCGCCGCTGGGGCTGCTCAACACCATCGTGAAGCTCTCATCCGGCTCGACCAGGTTGTCGCTGACGATGCTGACCGGCACCAGCTGGGTGGACTGGCTGCCGCTGAAGGTCAGGGTGCCGCTGGCGCTGGCGAAGTCCGCCGGGGCGCCGGCACTGCCGGCGGCCGTGGCGTACTGCACCGTGACCGGATCCTTGACCGTGGCGGAGAGACTGACGCTGAAGTTCAGCGTCGTGCTGCCGCCGGTGCCCTCGACCACGCTGGCGCCGCTGATGCTGAAACTGGCGGCGTCGTCGTTGACGATCAGGCCGTTGGCGCTGGCGGTGCCGAGGCTCACGCCTGCGGGCGCGTTCAGGCTGCTCAAATTGACTGCGAAACTCTGGTCAGGCTCGACCTCGGTGTCGCCGACAACACTGACGTTCAGGCTCTGCGTGGTGACCGAATCGGCAAAGGTCAGCGTGCCGCTCGCAGCCTGGTAGTCGGCATCGGCCAGGGTGGCACTGCCGTCGGCGGTGGCATAACTCACCTGCACCTGGCCCTGGACCGGCGCCGACAGCGTGGCGGTGAAGCTGCGCGGCGTGGTTCCGGTGTTGCCTTCGGGGCCGCTGCTCCCGGCGATGCTCAGGGTGGCGCTGTCATCGTTGTTGATGGTGGCGGTGCCGCTGGCGATCACCGTCGGCAGGCCATCCGGCACGGCACTCACGAGGTTGAGGACGAAGGTCTCGTTGGCCTCGACCAGCAGTTCCCCGATGACGCTCACGTTGACCGTCTGGGTGGTCTGCAGCGGCGCAAAGTCCAGTGCCAGCGCGGGGACCGCGGTGTAGTCGCCCGGTGCCTGCGCAGTGCCGTCCGCAGTGGACACCTGGTAGGCGAGCGGGAAGGACGACGGGTGGCTGAGGCTGACGGTGAAGGTGGCGGTGGTGGTCCCGCTGTTGCCCTCGGACACGCTGAGGTTGCCGATCGATGGTGTGGGCACCGCGTCGTCATCGAGGATGCTGCCCGCACCCTGCGCATCGGTCAGCGTGCCACCCGTGGCGGTCAGGTCGACGACGAAGCCCTCGTCGTTTTCGTCGATGTTGTCGCGCGTGACCGGAACGCTGATGATCTGGGTCAGTGCGCCGCCGTTGTTGAAGGTCAGCGTGCCGGAAGTCGCGGTGAAATCCGTGCCGGAGGTCGCGCTGCCCGAGGCGGTCGCATGGCTGACCGTCACCGGCGCACCCACCGGCGGCTGCGCCGACAGGGTGACCGTGAATACGGCGTTGGTGCTGCCGGCGCCGGTGCCCTCGGTGACGCTGGCATCGTTGATGCTGATGTTGACCGCCACGTCGTCGTTGACGATGGTGCCGATGCCGGTTGCCAGCACCGGCGGCGGCAGTCCCTCGATGATCGCGGACGATGGCGCCACGCGCACCTCGAAGGTCTCGTCGGGCTCGACCGTGGTATCGCCATTCACGCTCACGGATACCGTCTGCGTGGTCGCCAGCGGGGCGAAGATGACTGGCGTTCCTGGCGGCGGCAGGGCGGTGTAATCGCTGCCCGCGGTGGCGCTGACGTCCTGGGTGTAGACCGTGAACTCGCGCGAGGTGGCCGCCGGAACACTGAGGCTGACGGTGAAGTTGAAATTGGTGCTGCCGGCATTGCCTTCGTTCTGGGTGACGCTGGTGATCGCCACGGTGGCGGTGTCGTCGTCCTCGATGGTGCCGGTGCCCTGACCGATGTAGAGCGCCGCGTTGGCGCTCGGATTGCTGAGGACCAATTGCAGCGTTTCGTCGGCCTCGTCGATGTTGTCGCGCGTCACCGGCACCTGCACCATTTGCAGCAGCGGCTGCCCGTTGGCAAAAGTGAAACTGCCCATCTGGCCGGTGTAGTCGCTGCCGTCCGTTGCGCTGCCGGCGGCGGTGGCGAAATCGACCGTCACCGGGGTTTCGGGCGCGGCTTCGGCGCTGATGCTGACGCTGAACTGCAGGAAGCTGCTGCCCGCGCCGGTACCCTCGACCACGCTGGCCGAGCTGACCGAGATCGCCGACAGCGCATCATCGTTGTTGAGCGTGACGGTGGCCTGGCCGGTGGCGATGTTGCCGCCGGCGGCGCCCGACAGGGTCACCAGGAAGGTCTCGTTCGGCTCGTGATAGTCATCGGCGGCGACGTTGACACTGAGGGTCTGGGTGGTGTCGCCGGGAGCGAAGTTGAGGGTGCCGCTGGCAGCGGTGTAGTCGCCATTCGCGATGGTCGCGCTGCCGTTGGCGGTTGCGTAATCGACCGTGACGCCACCGGCGGGCGCGGGCGCCGACAGGCTCACCGTCAGGGTGGCCTACGGTGGTGCCGCCGCCACTGCCTTCGAACAGGGTCAGGTTGGCGATACTGATGTCCGGTGGCGCCAGCATGTCGTCGTCGACAATGGTGCCGACCGCTCCGGCGCCCGAGATGTCGCACTCGAAGGGCTCGCCATAGGCGCTCACCACGAACTGCTCATCGCCTTCAATGTCGGTGTCGCGCACGATCGGGACATCGAAAGTGGCGGTCGTCTGGCCCGCCAGGATCGTGACTTCGGGATCCGGCGATGGATAGTTGAAATCGACCCCCGGCGTGGCGGCGGTGCCGGGCGGCGTGCCGAACTGCTCGACGCGGAACACGCAATCGTCGCCGATCGCCTGCGCCAGGGTCGCGGTAAAGGTGAGCGTGCTGCTGCCGGGCGGATTGCCCTCGGTGACCGAGGCATCGGCGATGGTGACCGCGGGCGGCGGCGGCGGCTCGCCGTAGATCAGCAGGTCATCGATGCCGATCCACTCGTCGGCGCCGGTCGCATCGGCTGTGAGAATGCGTATCTGCACCTGCGCCTGGTTGTCGGCGGCCGCTGGCAGGGTGACCGAGATGGGTGTGACCAGGGTGGCTGCGCTGGGTCCGGTCGAGGCGTCTGCGACAAAGCCGCCGGGCAAGTTCGTGAAGTTGCCGCTGTTGCCCACGCGGTATTGCAGCGCAATCGCCTGCGTCGAGTTGTCGGTGGAACCGTCGATATCGCGCAGGTTGTATTCGACCGTGACGTTGTAGCGGTTCGTGGTGTCTACGTGGATCAGCAAGGACGGCGCGTCGGCGGTCGTGCTGCCCGCGAGCGCCACGACCGGATCGGCGATGGCGAATTCGGTCACACCACCGGTGGTGAAGGTGTTCGGATTGGCCTGGTTCGCGTTGACGTCGACGACGGCGTCGAGGGTCAGGACCGTCTGCGGGTCTGCGCCGGTGCTGGCCAGGCCATCGCCACGGAGACCGATGATCGAAGGCACCCCGGACCAGTCGTCGTTGGCCGTGATCAGCGCCGCATTGCTCCAGTCCTGCTCGAAATCGCCCCCCTCCAGCGAGTGATAGGTGGCGTCTGCGAATGCCGGCGATGCGGCCAGCGCAAGGCATGCGCTGAGCCAGGTCCTGCGGCGGGTCATGCTGGCCATTCGCGATTCCTGTGATCGATTGCAAAGCGCGGATTCTCACCGTGTCGGCACGCGCGGGCAATCACCGCCGGTCAGCGTTCCAGCCGCCGGTAGCTGATCGCCTCCGCCAGGTGCGCGCTGGCGATGGTGTCGCTGGCGCCGAGATCGGCGATGGTGCGCGCCAGGCGCAGGATGCGGTGGTAGGCGCGCGCCGACAGGTTGAGCTGGTCGATGGCGCGCTCCAGCAGGCGGTGGTCGGCCGGCGCCAGCGCGCAGTCGCGGCTGAGTTCGCGCGTGCCGAGCAGCGCGTTCGGTTTGCCCGCGCGCCGCAGCTGGCGCTGGCGTGCGGCGATGACGCGCCCACGCACCGCGGCGCTGGCTTCGCCCGGCGGCGCGTGGTTGGCCAGCGCGGTGGTCGGCTGGCGCGCCACCTCGATCTGGATGTCGATGCGGTCCAGCAGCGGGCCGGAGACACGGCTGCGGTAGCGCGTCACCAGGTCCGGCGCGCAGCGACAGCGGCCGGAGGGATCGCCGGCGTAGCCGCAGGGACAGGGGTTCATCGCCGCGACGAGTTGGAAGCGCGCCGGGAACTCGGACTGGCGCGCGGCCCGGGAGATCGTGATGTAGCCGGACTCCAGCGGCTCGCGCAGCACTTCCAGCGTGCTGCGGTTCCACTCGGTCAGCTCGTCGAGGAACAGCACGCCGTGGTGCGCCAGCGAGACCTCGCCCGGCCGCGGCGAACCGCCGCCACCGGCCAGCGCCACGCTCGATGCGGTGTGGTGCGGCGAGCGGAAGGGTCGCTGGCGCCAGCGCGAGAGGTCCACGCCGCGCCCGGTGACCGAGGCCACTGCGGCGACCTCGAAGGCCTCGTCGTCCGACAGCGGCGGCAGGATGCCCGGCAAGCGGCTCGCCAGCATGGTCTTGCCGCTGCCGGGCGGTCCGACCATCAGCAGGTTGTGCGCACCGGCCGCGGCGACTTCCAACGCGCGCCGCGCGGCGAGCTGGCCGCGCACGTCGGCGAGGTCCGGCGCGGGCGCCGCATCCTGGGCGTCGGCGGTCGGCGGCGGGCAAATTGCCAGCGCAGTACCGCCGCGCAGGTGGGAAACCACCTCCAGCAGCGAGCGCGCCGACAATGCGGCGCCCGCCGCGGCCAGGCCCGCCTCCGGCGCATTGCCGCTGGGGACGATCGGCATACGGCCGTCGCGCCCGGCACACAGAACCGCTGGCAGCGCACCGCGCACGGCGCGCAGCTCGCCGGACAGCGCCAGCTCGGCAATGAACTCATGCCGCGCGAGCGCCTCGGGCGGCAACTGGCGCGAGGCAGCGAGCACCCCGATCGCGATCGGCAGGTCAAAGCGCCCGCCCTCCTTGGGCAGGTCGGCAGGCGCCAGGTTCACGGTGATCCGCTGCTGCGGCACCTCGAAGGCGGAGTTGAGCAAGGCCGCGCGCACCCGGTCGCGGCTCTCGCGCACCTCGGCCTCCGGCAGCCCGACGATGGCCAGCCCCGGCAACCCGCCCGACAGATGCACTTCCACCGTGACCAGCGGAGCCTGCACCCCATCTTCGGCGCGCGTGTAGACAACGGCGAGAGACATCTTGCCTCCGACGGGTGGGTTGGATTGGGTTGGATGGGGCGGCCGGGCAGTTGGCGGCCGGTTGTTGGTTGTTGGTTGTTGGTTGTTGGTTGTTGGCAGCAAAAGCCGGGGGCCGTGGCTGTGTCGAAGCAGCTTCAGCCGCGAACTTTGCCGTCGGCCGCCGGAAAGATCGCGGGCAGAGCCCGCTCCCACAGGTCAGCGGCGTGCCGGCATTGCTGCCAACAACCAACAACCAACAACCGGCCGGGACCATCCGAGCGCCCGCAGGCTCACCCGCCCACGGCCCTGCCAAGCCTCAAGCTGAGCTGCGCTCCATCTCCGCCAGGCGCTGTTCCAGCGCTTCCAGCTTCTCGCGGGTGCGGCGCAGGACCAGGCGCTGGACTTCGAATTCCTCGCGGGTGACCAGGTCCAGGCGCTGCAGTCCGGCCTGCAGCGCGGAGCGGAAGTTGCGGGTGAGGTCTTCGCGCGCCTCGCCGAGCGAGGGCGGCAGCAGGGCGCCAAGGCGCTGGCTCAGGTCGTCGAGAGTGCGGAGATCGATCATCATGGCGGCTGCCCGGGGTCGTGCGTTGGAAGGAAGTCTAGACCGCCCGGTGCGACGGCGCTGTCGGAAATTTCCGACGGACTTGTCGGATCCCAGCCCGAGCGCGCGCGGGGGCGTCCCGTGATGAATACGTTTGCACCAACTCCCCCATCCGGACGGCCCACTTTAAGCTGCCGAAATCCGCGCCGGGTGCCCCGCCAGCCGCCCCGCCGCAGCACCACCAACGGAGGAAACGACCCAACGCCGCGGGCCGAACGTCTCCCCTTTCCCAGCACATTTTCCCTCGCCCCTTTCCCGCCGATGAGCGAATCCCCCGTGATCGAAAGCCCCCCTGCCGCTGCGCTCCTCGAGTCCCTGCGCGCGCGCCTGGCGGCCGTCCCGCGGCTGGTGGAAAGCAACCCGGACGAGCGCCGCCGGGCCTGGCTGCACGCGCTTGCGGCGACCTGTCGCGACGCACTCGGCCTGCGCTACGCGCGCACCCAGGAACGCGACGCGCAGGCGCTGGCGGAGGGACGCGCGCGCCGGGTGCACTATTTGTCGATGGAGTTCCTGATCGGCCGCGCGCTCGGCAATGCACTCGCCGCGCTCGGCCTGGTCGAGCCGATCCAGGAGCTGTTGCGCGCGGAGGGCCTGGGACTGTCCGATCTGCTCGAAGGCGAGGTCGATGCGGCGCTCGGCAACGGCGGCCTGGGGCGGCTCGCCGCCTGCTTCCTGGATGCCTTCGCCGAGCAGGGCTATCCCTCCTTTGGTTACGGCCTGCGTTACCAGTACGGCATGTTCGCGCAGCGCATCCAGGACGGGCGCCAGGTGGAGGTGCCGGATGACTGGCTGCGCGGCGGCAACGACTGGGAGATCGCGCGGCCGGAAGTGCGCTACACCGTCTGCTTCGGCGGCCGCGTGCAGGCCGATGGCGATGGCCGCCGCTGGACCCCGGCCGAGCGGATGCATGCGCAGGCCTACGACTTCATCGTGCCGGCGCACCACGGCGAGCAGGTGTCGACGCTGCGCCAGTGGCACGCGACCAGCGCCGAGCCGATCGACTTCCAGGCCTTCTGCCGTGGCGACCATGCGGCCGCGACGCGCGAGCGGATCGCCGCCGATGCGCTGAACTGGGTGCTGTACCCGGACGACAGCACCGAGGCCGGGCGCGAGCTGCGCCTGAAGCAGGAATACCTGCTGGTCTCGGCCTCGCTGCAGGACCTGATCGCGCGCCACCTGCGCGAGGGCGGGCGGATCGAGGACCTCGGCCGGCGCAATACCATCCACCTCAACGACACCCATCCCGCGCTGGCACCGGCGGAGCTGCTGCGCCTGCTGATGGACCAGCACGGCGTGGACCGCATGAGCGCCTGGCGCATCACCCGGCAGGCGCTGTCCTACACCAACCACACGCTGCTGCCCGAGGCGCTGGAAACCTGGCCCGTGGCGCTGGTCGAGCGCCTGCTGCCGCGCCACCTGGAACTGATCTACGAGATCAACGAGCGCTTCCTCTCCGACGTGCGCCTGCGCAATCCCGGCGACGAGGCGCTGGTGCAGCGCGTGTCGCTGATCGACGAGGCGCACGGCCGGCGCGTGCGCATGGCGGCGCTGGCGATCGTCGCCTCGCACAAGATCAACGGCGTGGCCGCGCTGCATTCGCGGCTGATGACCGAAACCATCTTCGCCGACTACGCCCGGCTGTACCCGCAGCGCTTCTTCAACGTCACCAACGGGGTCACCCCGCGGCGCTGGCTGCAGCAGGCCAATCCGGGACTGTCCGCACTGCTCGACCGCCACCTCGGCGGCGCCTGGCGGCGCGACCTCGAGCAGCTCGCGCGCCTGCGCCCGCTGGCGGATGACGCCGCGCTGCAGGCGGAGTTCCTTGGCGTCAAGCACGCCAACAAGCAGCGCCTCGCCGCGCTGGTCCGGCGCGAGCTCGGCCTGATCGTCGACCCCTCCAGCCTGTTCGACGTGCAGATCAAGCGCATCCACGAATACAAGCGCCAGCTGCTGAACCTGCTGCACGTGGTGGCGCGCTACCAGGCGATGCTGGCGCAGCCCAACGGCCCCGAAGGCCGCGGCTGGGCACCGCGCACGGTGATCCTCGCCGGCAAGGCGGCCTCCGCCTATCGCGTGGCCAAGCAGATCGTGCAGCTGGCGCATGACATCGCCCGCGTGATCAACAGCGACCCGCGCGTCGCCGACCGGCTGAAGCTGGTGTTCCTGCCGAACTACGGCGTCAGCCTGGCCGAGGTGATCATCCCGGCGGCCGATCTGTCCGAGCAGATCTCCACCGCGGGAACCGAAGCCTCCGGCACCGGCAACATGAAGTTCGCGATGAACGGCGCGCTGACCATCGGCACCTGGGACGGCGCCAATATCGAAATGGCCGAGGCGATCGGCATCGACGACTTCTTCGTCTTCGGCCAGCGCGTCGAGGGCATCAACGCACTGCGCGCGCTGGGCTACGACCCGCGCCTGTACGCCGAGCAGGACCTGCGCCTGCGGCATGTGCTCGGCGCGATCGGCGGCGGCGCCTTCAGCCCCGGCGAACCCGGGCGCTACCGCGACCTGGTCGACAGCCTGCTGCACCGCGACCGCTATTTCCTGCTCGCCGACTTCGCGGACTACCTCGCCACCCAGGCGCGCGTCGACGCGCTGCACGCCGATCCGGCGCGCTGGGCCGCGAGTGCGCTGCGCAACATCGCCGGCATGGGCGGCTTCTCCTGCGACCGCAGCGTGCGCGAGTACTGGGCCCAGGTGTGGTCGCCGGCAGCGCTGCGCCACAGCCGCCTGGACCGTCGCGGCAGCCATGCTTGACGCCGCGGATGTCGCCGCGCTGCTGGCCGCGCGCCACGCCGATCCCTTCGGCGTGCTCGGCATGCACGCCGACGCCGGCGGCGCCCAGTGCGTGCGCGCGCTGCTGCCGGGCGCCGAAGCCGTCGACCTGATCGACGCCGCCGACGGCACCCTGGTGGGCCCGCTGAAGCGGCGCCATCCCGATGGCGTTTTCGAATCCCGCATCCGCCGCCGCAAGCGCTTCGACTACCGCCTGCGGGTGCGCTGGCGGCGCGCGCGAGGACGGCAGCGCGGGTGTTTGAGGTGCGGGCGCCTGCCTCTGGGCCCGCAGATCGCCGAGGAAGGGGGCACGGGATGCCATCGAGCAGGGACCGCATCCGCGACGGCGACTGCCTGATCGTGGGGCGCAGGCCAGGGCCCCTGCCCGCCTGGCACCCCCGGCACCCGCTTCGCCCTCTGGGCCCCGAACGCGCGGCGCGTCTCGGTGGTCGGCAGCTTCAACAACTGGGACGGGCGGCGACATCCGATGCGGCTGCGGCATGACGCCGGGGTGTGGGAGATTTTCGTGCCGCATGTCGGCCCGGGGGATCTGTACAAATTCGAGATCGTCGGGCCGGACGGCAGCCTGCTGCCGCTGAAGGCCGATCCCTGCGGCTTCGCCGCGGAGCTGCGGCCGTCGACAGCGAGCCAGGTCGCCGGATTGCCGCCGCTGCGCGGGGTGCCGGCCGGGCGCGCGCCGGCCAACCGGCGCGATGCGCCGATCGCCATCTACGAGGTCCACGCCGGCTCGTGGAAGCGCCCGGACGGGCGCTTCCCAGCTGGCGCGAGCTGGCCGCCGAACTGCCCGCCTATGCGGCCTCGCTCGGCTTCACCCACATCGAGCTGTTGCCGGTCAGCGAGCACCCCTTCGACGGCTCCTGGGGCTACCAGCCGGTGGGCATGTACGCGCCCAGCGCGCGCTTCGGGCCGGCCGAGGACTTCGCGCTGTTCGTCGAGGCCTGCCACGCGCAGGGCCTCGGCCTGCTGCTCGACTGGGTGCCGGCGCATTTCCCGTCCGACGCGCACGGCCTGGCGCAGCTTCGACGGCACCGCGCTGTACGAGTACGCCGATCCGCGCGAAGGCTTCCACCGCGACTGGAACACCCTGATCTACAACTTCGGGCGCACCGAGGTGCAGGCCTTCCTGGCCTCCAGCGCGCTCTACTGGATCGAGCGCTTCGGCGTCGACGGACTGCGCGTGGACGCGGTCGCCTCGATGCTCTACCGCGACTACTCGCGCCCCGCGGGCGAATGGGTCCCGAACTGCTTCGGCGGCCGCGAGAACCTCGAAGCCATCGCGCTGATGAAGCGCATCAACGAGCAGATCGGCGGCGAGCAGCCCGCCGCGTTCACCGTCGCCGAGGAGTCCACCGCCTTCCCGCAGGTCTCGGCGCCCACCTACGCCGGCGGCCTTGGCTTCCACTTCAAGTGGAACATGGGCTGGATGAACGACACGCTGCGCTACATCGCCGAGGATCCGGTGCACCGCCGCTGGCACCACGACCTGATGACCTTCGGACTGGTGTACGCCTTCAGCGAGAACTTCGTGCTGCCGATCAGCCACGACGAGGTGGTGCACGGCAAGGGTTCGATGCTGGGCAAGATGCCCGGCGACGAGTGGCAGCGTTTCGCCAACCTGCGCGCCTACTACGGCTTCATGTGGGGTCATCCGGGCAAGAAGCTGCTGTTCATGGGCCAGGAATTCGCCCAGCCCTGGGAATGGCGGCACGACGAATCACTGCCCTGGGAGCTGCTCGACAACCCGCGCCACGCGGGCATGCAGCGGTTGATCGGCGACCTGAACCGGCTGTACCGGCAGGTGCCCGCGCTGCACCGGCTGGACTGCGACACGGCCGGATTCGAATGGCTGATCGGCGACGACCGCGACCAATCCGTGTACGCCTGGGCGCGTTTCGACGGCGATGGCGGTGTCGCGCTGGTGCTGTGCAACTTCACGCCGGTGCCACGCGAAGCGTACCGCCTGCCGCTGCCCGATGGCCCGGCGCACTGGCGCGAGGCACTGAACACGGACTCCCAGCATTATGGCGGCAGCGACGTCGGCAACGGCGGGCGCGTGCTGGCCGCCGAGGAAGTCCCCGCGCACGGCCGCGCGCGCTCGCTGGAACTGACGCTGCCGCCGCTCTCCACCCTGGTGCTGCTGCCCGCATGAGGACGCAACTGCCCGAGCGCCTGCTGCCCGGCCGCCCTGCGCCCTTCGGCGCGCACCTGGTGGACGGCGGCGTGCACTTCGCGTTGTGGAGCGAGCACGCGACGCGCGTGGAGCTGTGCCTGTTCGACACCGAGGGCGCGCGCGAACTGCGTCGCTACGATTTGCATGCCGACGAAGACGGCGTGTGGAATGGCCTGCTGCCGGGCCTCGGCGCCGGGCTGGTCTACGGCTATCGCGCGCACGGCCCCTATCGGCCCGAGGAGGGACATCGCTTCAATCCGCACAAGTTGCTGCTCGATCCCTGGGCGCGTGAGATCGTCGGCGCCTTCCGCTGGGACGAGCTGCACCACGGCTACGCCCAGGGGCACCCGGACGGCGCCCGCTCCTTCGACGCACGCGACAACGCCGCCCGCGCGCTGAAGGCGCGCGTGTGCGCGCCGCTGCCGCCGCTGGCCCAGCCGCGGCCGCAGATTGCCGCCGCCGATGTGGTGCTTTACGAGATGCACGTGAAGGGCTTCAGCATGCAGATGCCGGGCATCCCCGATGAACTGCGCGGCCGCTTCGCCGCCCTCGCCCACCCCGCCGCCATCGCCCACTTCCAGCGCCTCGGCGTAACCACGCTGGCGCTGCTGCCGGTGATGCACGCAATCAGCGAAGCCGCCCTGGTGCGCAGCGGGCGCACCAATTACTGGGGGTACAACACGCTGGGGTTCTTTGCGGGGGATGGGCGGGCGGGACGGGGACGGCACCCCACCCGTGCCCCGTGCCCCGTGTCCGGTGCCCCGTCACCCAGCTCCGCGCCACCCTCGAAACCCTGCACGCCGCCGGGATCGAGGTGATCCTCGATGTGGTCTACAACCACACCGCGGAGGGCGATGAGCTGGGGCCCACGCTCAGTTTCCGCGGGCTGGACAATGGCGCCTGGTACCGGCTGCTGGCGGACGATCCGGCGCGCTACGTGAACTGGAGCGGCTGCGGCAACACGCTGAACCTGAATCACCCGCGGGTGGTGTAGTTCGTGCTGGACTCGCTGCGCTACTGGGTGGAGGTGGGCGTCGACGGCTTCCGTTTCGACCTCGCGAGCGTGCTCGGGCGTACGCGCGAGGCTTTCGATCCGGATGCACCCTTCTTCGTGGCGCTGCGCCAGGATCCCGTCCTCTCGCAGGTGCGACTGATCGCCGAGCCCTGGGACTGCGGGCCGCAGGGCTACCAGGTGGGGCGCTTCCCCGGACGCTTCCTCGACTGGAACGACCGCTTCCGCGACAGCGTGCGCCGCTACTGGCTGCCGCGCGGCTGCACCCGCGGCGAGTTCGCGCGGCGTTTCCTTGCCTCCAGCGATCTGTTCCACCACGGCCTGCGGCGGCCGCAGGCGAGCGTCAATTTCATCGCCGCGCACGACGGGCGCACGCTGACCGACGTGGTGTCCTACGGAGTCAAGTACAACCACGCCAACGGCGAAGACAACCGCGACGGCCGCGACGACGAGCCGGCCGACAACTTCGGCATCGAAGGTTTCACCACCGATCCGCTGACCTCGCTGCAACGCCGGCGCGTGCGCCGCGGGATGCTCGCCAGTCTGGCGCTGGCGCAGGGCACGCCGATGCTGCTGGCAGGCGACGAGCACGGCAACAGCCAGCGCGGCAACAACAACGCCTATTGCCAGGACAACCCGACCGGCTGGCTGGACTGGAACGCGGAGGAGGACGACAGCGCGTTCGTCGCCGCGCTGCTGGCGCTGCGCCGGGCAGAGCCGCTGCTGCGCCATCCGCAGTGGTTCGCCGGCGCCGAAGACGCCTCGCGTGCGCGCGTGCGCTGGCTGCTGCCGTCCGGCCGCGAGATGAGCCTGCACGACTGGCACGACAGCGATCTGCGCGCCTTCGCCTGCGAGCTGTACCCGGCCGGCGAGGCGGACGCGCGCCTGGCGCTGCTGTTCAACCCGGCGCCGATCGAAGTCGAGTTCGCGCTGCACGGCGAGCACTGGTGGGCGCTGCTCGACAGTAGCGGCGAGCGCCTGCCATTGCCCGAATCGCCACACGCAGTCGGGCCGGTTCCCGTATTCGTATCCCATCTGCTGGCACCGGCGCATGCGCTGCTGGTGCTGGTGCGCAAACCCCTGACCGAGGTGTCGGAATGATCGACCTCCACCAGCGCAGCGCCGGCGTGCTGCTGCACCTGACCTCCCTCCCCGGCCCGCATGGCGTTGGCGACTTTGGCCCCGGCGCCTACCAGTTCGTCGACTGGCTGGTGAGCGCTGGCCAGCATCTGTGGCAATGGCTGCCGATCAACCCGATCGGCCCCGGCGATTCGCCGTACCAGAGCGTGAGCGCCTTCGCCGGCAGCCCGCTGATGGTGGCACTCGAGCCGCTGGTGGCGGCCGGCTGGCTGGCGGCGCCGGAGTTGCCGCAAGGCGGCTTCGACAGCGCCCGCGTCGACTACGCGCGTGTGGTGCCCTGGCGGCTGGCGCAACTGCGTCAGGCGGCGCGCGGCTTCTTCGCGCAAGGTAGCGCCGCCGAGCGCGCGGCCTTCGACAGCTGGTGCGCGGACAACGCCTCCTGGCTGGACGACTACGCGCTGTTCATGGCGCTGGAGGACGCGCACGGCGGCGCCGCCTGGTGGCATTGGCGCCCCGAACTGCGCGACCGCGTGCCCGCCGCGCTGGCCGCTGCGCGCGCGCAGCACGCCGCGGAGATCCGTTTCTGGGCCTTCGTGCAATGGTGTTTCGACACCCAGTCCAGCGCACTCAAGGCTTACGCCAACCAGCGCAAGGTGGCGCTGATGGGCGATCTGCCGATCTTCATCGCCCACCACAGCGCCGACTGCTGGGCGCGCCCGGACCTCTACTACCTGGATGCCGACTTCCAGCCGACGGTGGTCGCCGGCTGCCCGCCGGATGCGATGGCGCCGACCGGGCAGCGCTGGGGCAACCCGCTGTACCGCTGGGATCGGATGGCGGCGGAGAACTACGCCTGGTGGACCGCGCGGCTGAAGCGCGCGCTGCATCAGGCCGACGTGTTTCGCATCGACCATTTCCGCGGCTTCGCTGGCTATTACGAGATCCCGGCCAGTTGCCCGACGGCTGAGGAAGGCGAGTGGGTGACCGGCCCCGGCAAGGCGCTGTTCGATGCCATCAGTGCCGAACTCGGTGAGCTGCCGATCGTCGCCGAGGACCTCGGGCTGATCACCCAGGACGTGATCGCACTGCGCGACGGCTGCGGCTTCCCGGGCATGAAGATCCTGCAGTTCGGCTTCGGCGCGGATGCCTCCGACGAGTTCCTGCCGCACAACTACGTGCGCCATTGCGTGGCCTACACCGGCACCCACGACAACGACACCGTGCGCGGCTGGTGGCACAAGGCCACCGCGCGCGAGCGCGCTTACGCCGGCAGCTACCTCGCCACCGGTGCGCAGGATGTGCACTGGGCGATGATCCGCGCCTGCTGCAACTCGGTGGCCAACATCGCCGTCTGCCAGTTGCAGGACGCGCTGGGCCTGGACGGCGGCCATCGCATGAACACGCCCGGCACGATGGGTGGGCACAACTGGAGCTGGCGTTTCACCTGGGACATGGTCGGCTCCGAACCGGCGCGCGTGCTCGGCCTGATCACCGCCGCCAGCGGCCGCGGCCCCTTCGAGCTGCTGCGGCTGCCGGGCCAGCAGCCGGCCATCGCGCCGGCGCAGGCGCAGGCCAAGGCGGCCTGAGCGGCGGAGCGGTTGTCGGCAGCGAAGCTCGCACGCCGGGGGCCTGCTACGAGCCGACGGGGGAGTCGCGTGGGTCGCCGATCTTTCCGCCTTTGCGGCCATGGGGAAAGATCGGGCTGAATCGCCTCTCCCACGCAGCTCATCGCCCGCCAGCGCTTGCCGATCCAGGCCGCTGCAGCCACGGGTCTCGGGGCGCCAGCTCTGCGGCCCGACACCGCCGCAGCCTGGGCCGTCCGCGACACGCCGCGCCAGCACCCGTGCCGAACTCGCCGCCGGCGCTGTCGGCGCGCTGTTCCGGCGCCAGGCGCAAATCGACATCGCTGCCGATCCGCAGCGTTTCGCCGAGCCAGGCATCCAGCGACAACACGCCGGGATACGGGTTGACGCTGCACGCCGCGCGGTACTCGCCGCGGCGGAGTGCGGGCAAGTCGACGATCTCCAGCCAGGGGTGGCCTTCGCCGACCGACAGCACGGCGAGCCACCGGCCATCGGCCGAGGGGATGATCTGGTCGATCTGGTGCAACGCGGCGACATCGCAGGCCAGGGTCTGCGCGGGCTGCCTGTCGCAGCGCAGGCGCAGGCAGGCGGAACGCTCGTCGCGGCGCACATCCGCTTCCAGCGTGCAGCCACCGGACAGCGGGGTGCGCAACGGTGATCCGGCTGAGGCCAAAGAAGAACCGAGCAAGCAGCAGGCAATGCCGAAGACGCTGCGGTGATTCATCGGCCTTCTCCCGGATCCGGCCCCAGGTGGGAGGCCGCCACCACGCGGTTGCGGCCGGCGTGCTTTGCGGCATACAGCGCACGATCGGCGTCGCGGATGGCTTGGGTGACGCTGCCGGCGCGCGCGGTCCAGCAGGCCACACCCACGCTCACCGTCAGCTGGACGCCACTCACTTCGGCCGCCGCCACGGCATGGCGCAGGCGCTCGGCCAGCGCCATACCCTGCGCCTCGTCCTGACCCGCGAGCATCAATGCGAACTCCTCGCCGCCGTAACGGTACAGGCGGTCATGCGCCGCCAGCGCCCCGCGCAATCGGTCGGCCACCGCGGTGATCACCCGATCGCCAACCAGGTGGCCGCGCTCGTCGTTGATCTGCTTGAAGTGGTCGAGGTCGATCAGCAGGAAAGTGCAGCGCGTGGCTGACAGATCCAGTGCGGCGATCGCCTCATTGAAGGTGCGCCGGTTGAGGCAGCCGCTGAGCACATCGTGGTCCGACTGGTAGCGCAGCATCGCCGCCGCGCGTTCCTGCAGCAGCGCGTAGGTATAGGTGAAACACACCAGCAGGCCGTAGCCACTGGCGAAGCGGGTCACGTCGATCGGCGCCATCATGCGCAGGCCGATCAGGCTGGCGTAGACACCGAAGGCCACCATCGCCAGCAGAGCCCAGGCGGGCCGCAGCACGAAAGCAACCACCGGCGGGAACACATAGGCCCAGTGCAGCATCGAGCGCTCGATGGAAAGCCCGAGCGCCAGCACCGCGACCAGCGCCAGCGCGATGGTGGCGAAGAACACATTCGCGCCGAGCGCGCGCGGCAGCAAGGCCAGCGTGACCAGCAGCCCGCAAGCCAGTCCCAGAATCCCCCAGGCCAGGAGTGCGGTGTCGTGAAAGCCCAGGCTGTTGTTGAGCAGCCCCAGCGCGATCATCAGCAGCGCGATCAGCATGGCCAGCAGCATTGCCACGCGCCAGCGCAGCCGGTCGCGCAGCACCGAATAGGAATCGCGTGGCGTCGGCATCGAACTCCCCTGTCGCGGCGTCGATCTTACTACGTGCCTGAAGCACGCCGACGCCCGCCCGGTGGCGTGACGGCATGGCTCTGCCGGCAGGGCTCGCGTAGGCTCCGGAGGTCCCGATCTTCCGGAGCCCCTGATGCACCGCACCCTGTTGCTGTGGCTGCTTTCCGCGCTGACGCCGGCGGCGGCCGCCGACCTCGACACCTTTCATGCGGCGCTCAAGGCGCTGTGCGGCAAGTCCTTCGCCGGCCAGATCGTCGCCAACACGCCGGAAGATCCGGCCGATCCCTTCCTCGGCAAGCCGCTGGTCATGCAGGTGCGCGAATGCGGCGAGGACGAGATCCGCGTGCCGTTCCATGTCGGCGACGACCATTCGCGCACCTGGGTGTTCACCCGCACCGCTACAGGCCTGCGGCTGAAACACGATCACCGCCACGCCGATGGCAGCCCGGATGCAACGACAATGTACGGCGGCGACACCCGCGCTTCTGGCAGCGCCACACGCCAGGAATTCCCGGTGGACGCCGAGTCGATCTCCCTGTTCGAACGCGAGGGGCGCACGGTATCGACCACCAATGTCTGGGCGGTCGAGATCACCCCGGAGGCCTTCGTCTACGAACTGGCCCGGCCCGGACGGCTGTTCCGCGTGAGCTTCGATCTCACCCGCGAGGTGGCAGCGCCGCCAGTGCCGTGGGGCGCGAGCGACTGAGGCTGCGCTACCGTTTCAGCCCGCACGGTTGATCGCCTGGGGGATGGCCGGGCAGCGCACCGCCAGCGAATCCAGATCGGACAGCTCCGGCGGACGCAGGCCGGTCGCGCGCGCCCGCACCGCACTCTCGCAGGCCAGCGCGAGATCACCGCTAGCCGCCGCGGTCTGCGCCAGCAGGATCAGGCTGCCGATGTCCTGGCGCAACTCGAGGTTGCGCAGCGCGAGCGCGTGCGCCCGGTCGACCTGACCATCGTCGAGGTAGAACTCGGCGGCGTGCTGCGCATACGCGGCGGGCCAGCGCGCCAGCAACTGGCGGTAGCCCGCGTGGGCAGCCTCACGTGCCGCACCAGCGGCGCGCGCGTCTCCGCGCCGCACCTCGACCGCGGCGAGCGCAGCCAGGAACTCGGGATTCCCGGTCTGTTCGATGACGGCCAGATAGCGGCTGCGCGCAGCCTCGAGCTCACCCAGTTCTGCCTCGCATTCGGCGAGGTGCTCGGCCGCGAGGTAGTAACGCGGCAGGCGCGCCAGGGCGGCTGAAAAGAAGACGCGGGCCCGCGCGCACTGGCCGTGACGCAGCAGCGCGATGCCTTGCTGGGTGTACAACCACGCCAGCGGCAGCGGATCGACATCGGTGTAGAGGTCCTGAGCCGCGCGATACCATTGTGCCGCGCCCGCCGGGTCGCCGGACATCAGCCTGAGGTCCGCGCGACTGGCGAGTTCGTAGAAGTCGGCCACGGGCAGGCGCGACTCGACGAAGTCGGGCTCCAGCGGCGCGTAGTCGCCGCGCGCGAGTCGCAAGTCACGCTGCAGGCTGCGCCCATCGGCGCCGGCCGCTTCCAGCCGAGCGAGGCTGGCCTGCGCCTGATCGAACAGGTGGAAGGCGGACAGGGCTGCAAAGTTCACGCGTTGGACCGCGGGGTCACCGGGGGCTGCGGCGGCGGCCTCCCGCGCCAGCGCGAGCGCGCGTTCGCCGTCCTCGATGCGACCGATCACGCGAAAGCGCAGCAGCAGGGCGGCTGCCAGTTCGGCGCGCGCCATCGTGTCCTGCAGATTGTCCGAAAGCACGTCGATCCGCGCATCGAGGTTGGCGTGGTAGATCTCCGCCGCGGTGGTGACCCGCTGCTGCGGGCTGAGCGGATATCCCGATGGGCCCGTCGCTTGCTGGGTGATCATGGGTGGTTGCGTCACGCACGCAGCGAGCGCCAGCGTGGTGGCAGCGATCAACGTCCGAAACATGCCTTGTCTCCTGAGGGACAGCGCGGGGGCGCGTATCGGGTCCGCGCCCCCGGTCGATCTCAGAGCGGTCGCCCAAGGAACGGGAAGTCGCTCAGGAACACGCTGTCGTTGGGCACGTTGTCGCTGACACCGGGGCCGACGATGGCGCCGAGCGAGTCGTCGATCACATCGCGGGCGAGGGTACGTCCACCACAGCCGGGCGCACCGAGCTCGACCGCGAGGTAGGCATCGCACTGGGGCTTGGAGGTGTCGATGAGCAAGCGGTCGTCGACCAGCACGCTGGCCAGCGTGGCTGCCGGAAGCAGTGCATTGCCGGTGGTGCCATCGAGCGTGTCGAGTGCCGCCAGGTTACTCTGCATCTCCGCCTGGAACAGACCCGCCCAGGTGCTGCGGTCGGCGGCGCGGTTGTAGGCATCCTTGAGCGCGGTGCCGGTGTTGGGCAGCACATTGATCAGCACCGTGTTGATGCCCGGGCGTCCCATGCGGTCGACCTGGCCAGCGGTGTAGAAGGTGCAGGGCTGGTCCTTGATCTGGGTGAGGCGGGTGAGTGCCACATTGCCCTCGTTGGTGCCGAACTCCGCCGGCGCACCGGACCACGTCACCACCGCGTTGTTGCAACTGCTGAAGCGGAAGGTGATGCGGCCAAAGGCGCGGGTGCTGACCTGGCTCGGGTTGAAGTTGGGCGGGAACAGGCCACCGGTGGTGTAGACCGCCGCCGGGATGGTTGCGGTGTCGCCGCTGATCGTACCCTCACCGACAATCCAACGCTGCTCGCCCGTGGCGTTGTAGACGTACCATGCCATCGCCACGCGGTCGGGGCCGCCCGCCGTCGCCGGCGCGAGCACTTCGATGTGGGCGCCATAGCCTGGCTTGCTGGCGTCGAACCAGAGGCCGGTGAATCCCGGGCTGATTCCGGTTTCGCCGACGCGACGGGTCGAACCCCAGACCTTCAGCACCGGATTGGCGCCGCCGTTGTTGAGCCGGGAGCGGTCGATCGCGACGGCCAGCGCGAGTGTGTTGCCATTGAAGGAATTGACACCCGGGTTGGTGAACGCGGGCGCCAGGGTGGTGCGGGTGCGCTGGAATGCGGGGCCGTCGAAGAAAAAGGGGTCGTCGCGCAGGCCGGCCCAGACGCGCATGCCGCTGCCAACGACCGTGCGCTCGATGCCGCCGCTGGCGGCCAGGCCGCTCGGACCGCTGCAGCTGACCCGGTTGCTCTGGTCGAGGAAGCGGCAACTGACCACCACGTCGCTGGCGCCATTGTCGATGTGGAAGTTGTATTCCACCGCGTCCGAGAAGCGCGAGTTGTAGTTGGCGAAGGGGACCACCGTGTTGACCAGGATGACCTCGTTGGGGTCATTCGGATTCATGAACGCGTAAATGTCGTTGATGTCGGCAGCCGGATCGCCGGTGGCGATCGGGGCATCGCGATGGTCGGCAGCCAGTGCGGTTCCCGCGCACAGGCAGAGCAGCAGCAACGAGCGTCGGAACATGGAAGGATCCTCGAAGTGAGCTATGCGCCGGCGCGCGGGGGTGCGCGCCGTCGAACAGCTTACGTCGGAAAAGTGTCGATTGGATGCATTTGTTTTCAGCTGACCCCAATCATCACCGATACCAAAGATGCGAAGCCCAGCGAGGCAGGGATCGATGCCGTTCCCGGCGGCAGGCTACGTAGTTCAGGCGAGCACCCATGTCGGCTCTGCCCGCTGCCCTCCACAGAAACCGAGCGACGCGCGCAAACCGGTCAGTCGAACCAGGTCAGCGGCAGATCCATCGGCACGCCGGGGTGCAGCAGGTTGCTGCCGCTGACATTGATCGTCACTTCCACCAGGTGCTGGCCCATGGTCAGCACACCGCCCGGCGCGTCGGGGGCGCTCAGGAAGCTGGCGCTCAGCGTGCGGCTGGCCTGCGCAGCCCCCGCGGCGAGTTGCTGCATGCCGACCGCCGCGACCGGCTGGCCGTCGACGCGTATGCCGAGCAGCGCGGTGGCGAAGCTGTCCGCGTTGCCGGCCTGGATCCGGGTGCGCGCATTGAACAGCACGATGCCGTCATGCCCCGGCGGAATCGTCACCCAGGCGCTGGCGAGCACCACGTCGCTGCCGGCGGGCGGGCAGCCGGCGACGCCCTGGGTGGTGGCGACACAGCGCCAGGTGTAGGTGGCACAGAACTGCGCTGCGCCACTGGTGGCGGCGCCGGCCACGCCACCGCCACTGGCGCTGAGCATGCGTGCACTGCCGAGGCCCCAGCAGACACCGTTCTCGTGCGGGCCGCTGGGGCTGCCGGCCTGGTCGCTGCCGAAGGCCAGCTCGCTCGCCACCAGCTCCAGCGTGCGCGCCTGCCCCGGCAGCAACCGTTGCACGCCATGCAGCATCATCGGCGCCTGCTTCTCGGCATCCGGGTCGATGTCGTTGACGCTCCATGCGGCCGAATGAGTGTCCTGGCAGACGCCGGCAGCGCGCAGCCCGAGCAACGCATCGCCATGGCCATTGTCGACGCCGCTGTTGCAGGCATGGAATGCGCGCCCGGCGGCGAGCGTGACCACATCCAGCGTGCGCGATCCCGGGTTGCGCAGGGTCTGCGCCAACAGCGGAACCAGCGGCCGGTCGCCGTCGCCCTCGTTGACGTCGATCCCCTGCGCAGGTGCGTAGGTGGTGACGTCGATGTTCGCACTGGCACCGGCAGCGCACTCGATTGCAGCTGCGAGAGTGGCTACACCAGCACCGAAAGCCCGCTGCCCGAACCGATGCGGAAGCGCCCGGGCCGCGAGGGATGCGCGCTGGCGACCAGGTCCACGGTGTGCGTGCCGGCGCCCAGCACGGCATCGGCGATGACGTTGAAACCGTGCATCACCGGCCGTTGCGACGAGCCCCAGTCCATCAGCGACACCGAGGACTGCGACTCGTCGCCGTCGAAGCGGATGCGCAACGCGGCCGCTGGCGCGTCGACCGGGAAATGCCGGCCATCCGCCACCGCCAGCACCCGCGTCGGCGCGCTCAGCGTGAAGCTGTGCGCCAGTACCACGGTCGGCGCGGTGCCGCCGATCTCAAGGTCCGCGGTCAGCCGACGGAAGCTCGACTGCGCCCGCGCGCAGTCCTCGAAGCCATCGGCACGGATCACATCCGGCGCGCTCAGGGCGCAGGCACCCGCCGCTGCGCTGGCGAGCAGCAGCGGCGTGGCGATCAGCCAGGAACGAAGAGTCGTCATGCGACGGATGATGCGACAGTCCCGGCCGCGCGCGCGCCGAACCCGGTTCAACGCGGAGACGCAGAGGACTCGGAGAAAAGCATGAGAAAGCTCTTCTCTGCGTCTTTGCGTCCTTGGCGTCTTTCCATTGAACAGGTGAACTTTTCCTGCATCAACGCCCACCGCAGACGCAGAGAACTCGGAGAGAAGCATCAACAGGCTCTCCTTTGCGTTCCTTTGCGCACCTTGCGTCTTTGCGTTGAACTTTTCCGGCAACAACGCCCACCGCAGACGCAGAGAACAGGAGGAAGACCATCTGCAAGCTCTTCTCCGCGTTCCTCTGCGTCCTTGGCGTCTCCGCGTTGAACTGTTCCGTCCGGAGCAGATGCCTCAGAGCACGTCGTAGCTCAACAGATCGAACTGGATGCTGTCCGAGTCGGTGTTCTTCTGCCGCGCGACGAAGGCGTAGCTGCGGCCCCCTCCTCCAGCTTGGCGGTTCATCATCTGCTCGACCTGCGGGTTGACGTACAGCACCACCCGCTTGCCGTCCGCCGTCTGCATCTCCATCGCGCTGCCGCCGATGATTTCTTCGTGGACGTCGTTGATGCGCAGACCGTCGCGGTCGGCCGGCTGGCGCGCGACCAGCTTGCCCTGGATCCGCGCGCGATCTTGCGCCAGACCGGATCCGAGTTTCCGGATCGTAGGCGGCCGGGTCTTCGAGCATTTTCTTCTCGGACTCGGCGGCGCGCCGCTGACCTGTCCGGAGGCTCTGGAAGCGGATCGCCCATTCCCAGCGCCGGTGTCGCGGCGGATGTGGTCGGCGGCGGAGAAGAACTGCTCGGACCAGCCGGTCGGGCAGGTCTGGCAGGCGTCGTAGTTGTCGGCGTAGGACTGCAGGCGTTCCTTCAGGCTGTCGACGCGGTCATGGAACTCCAGGTGCACGCCGGCGCCGAGCGCCACGCCGACCTGCTTGCTCCCCGCGGCGACCACCAGCACGGCGCCGTTGCCCACGTCCAGCTTGCCCACGCGCAGCTGGCGCATCATCGCCGCGGCGTAGTCGTCGGCGCTCAGGCCATGCAGATCCTTGACCAGCAGCGAGACGATCTCGACGCCGCTGGCCTGCGCATGGTCGTACATCTGCTTCTCGAAGTCCGCGCGCACGGCGGTCGAGTAGGCCGGTCTCGTCCATCACAAACGATCGAACTTGGCCGGGATCGCGTCCGGATCCGGCAGCGGCAGGGTATCGACGCGGCGGCGGCTGCCGGCAACGGCGCCGCGGTGCCGGACGCGCCTCGACCGGCGGCTGCGGGCGGCGATGGTCGCGGTGGCCGGCTTGGCATCGGCCGCCGGCGGCGGCGTGGCGGGCGTGGCCGGCGCGGTGCTGGCGACGCTGTCGCCGCTGCAGTCGGTGGACTGCTGCGAGCAGGCCTGGGTCCAGCCTTCCTGGATCGCCTGGACGCGCTTGCTGCGGCCCGGGTGAGTCTTGCCGTCCTGCTCCGGCACCAGCGTGTTCATCGCCTTCTGCGCGTCGGCCAGCATCGCGCCCATCTTGTACAGCACGAAACCGGAGAACTTGTCGGCCTCCAGCTCGGTCGGCGGCTGGCTGCCGCCGGGCATGATGGTGTGGCCGGACAGGTGATGGCCGATCTCGTGCGCCATGATGCTGATCGGCGCCCAGTCGTTGTTGGCGGTGGCCGCGCGCACTCGGACATGAACTGCGGGTTGTGGCGATCACCCGGCGCGGCAGCTTGTCCGGCCCGAGCATGATCACCGCCGCGGCGTTCGGCACCTGGCCTTCGACCCATCGAAATTCTGCGGCAGGCCGGTGTAGCGCATGATCTGCGCGACCACATCCCGCCGCTGGCATGACGCCCAGCGCGAGCTGGGGGGTTCACCCGCAGCGGCGAGCCGTCGCAGAGCAGGCCTGCAGCGC
>JADJPR010000014.1 GCA_016713135.1 Rhodanobacteraceae bacterium
CGCCGCTGTCGATGACCGGCCATACAACCCCTCGACATAGCGGAGCTGCGCCGAGACTTGGCGAGCACATGCGAATCTGATCACCAGAACCGCTCCTTAAGTGCCGCACCGCGCCTGGCGTATAGGTCAATTGCGCGAGAATAATGAGCTTCGATCAAAGGGTCGAAATGAACCTGCACGAGTACCAGTCGAAGAAGATCTTCGCCGATTACGGCGTTCCGGTGCCCCAGGGGCAGGTTGCGGCCACGGCCGATGAGGCGGCCACCGCCGCCGCGGCGCTCGGCGGTCGCTCTGGGTGGTCAAGGCGCAGGTGCACGCGGGCGGCCGCGGCAAGGCCGGTGGCGTCCAGCTCGCCCGCGACCTCGACGAGGCTGCGCCGCGGCCGCCACCGGCCATGCTCGGCCAGCGGCTCGTCACCAAGCAGACCGGCGCGGCCGGGCTGCCGATCGAGCCCGTCTACGTGGAAGCCGGCTCCGACATCGAGCGCGAGATCTACCTCAGCCTCACCCTGAACCGCGAGAAGAGCCGCATTGCCGTGGTGGCCTCGGCCGCCGGCGGCATGGATATCGAAGAGGTCGCCGCGAAGCAGCCGGAGAAGATCCTTTCGGTCACGATCCACCCGGCGGCGGGCCTGCAGCCCTACCAGTGCCGCCAGCTCGCCTTCGGCCTCGGCCTGGGCAGCGGGCAGCTCGGGCAGTTCCAGTCGATCCTGATGGCGCTCTACCGGCTGTACCAGGAGCGCGACGCCAGCCTGATCGAGATCAATCCGCTGATCGTCACGAAGGCCGGGCGCATGGTGGCGCTCGACTGCAAGCTCGACATCGAGGCCAACGCGCTCTACCGCCAGCCGCAGATGGCCGCGCAGCGCGACCCCGGCCAGGAAGACCCGATGGAACGGCGCGCCAGCGAGCACGACCTCAACTACGTCTCGCTCGACGGCGACATCGCCTGCATGGTCAACGGCGCGGGTCTCGCGATGGCGACCATGGACCTGATCAAGCTGCACGGCGGCGCGCCGGCGAACTTCCTCGACGTGGGCGGCGGCGCCACTGCCGAGCGCGTGACGGCGGCATTCGAGCTGATCCTCTCCAACCCGAACGTGCGCGCGATCCTCGTGAACATCTTCGGCGGCATCGTGCGCTGCGACCTGATCGCCGACGGCGTCGTCAATGCGGTCCGCAACGTCGGCGTCAAGGTGCCGGTCATCGTGCGCCTCGAGGGCACCAACGCCGACCAGGCGCGCGAAACCCTGTCGGCGAGCGGACTGGCGATCACGCCCGCCGCAAGCCTCACCGACGCCGCGAACAGAAGTCGTCGCCGCGCGGCAACCGCTAAACGCAACAGGACAATTCATGAGCATTCTGGTCAACAAGCGAACCAAGGTGATCTGCCAGGGCTTCACCGGCAAGCAGGGCACTTTCCATTCCGAACAGTGCCTGGCCTATGGCACGAAAGTGGTCGGTGGCGTGACGCCCGGCCGCGGCGGCGAGCGGCACCTGGACCTGCCGGTATTCGACACCGTGCGCGACGCGGTCCAGGCCACCGGCGCCACCGCCAGCATGATCTACGTGCCGGCGGCCTTTGCCGCCGATGCCATCCTCGAGGCGGCGGACGCCGGCATCGAGCTCGTCGTGTGCATCACCGAGGGCATCCCGGTCAACGACATGGTGCGCGTCAAGGCGACGCTCGCCGGCACGGGCGTGCGGCTGATCGGCCCCAACTGCCCCGGCGTGATCACGCCGGAGGAATGCAAGATCGGCATCATGCCGGGCTTCATCCACAAGAAGGGCGCGGTCGGCATCGTGTCGCGCTCCGGCACGCTGACCTACGAGACGGTGTTCCAGACGACCAACAACGGCCTGGGCCAGAGCACCTGCGTCGGCATCGGCGGCGACCCGGTTCGCGGCATGAACTTCATCGACGTCATCGAACTGTTCGAGCGCGATCCGCAGACCGAAGGCATCATCATGGTCGGCGAGATCGGCGGCAGCGACGAGGAGGCGGCCGCCGAGCACATCCGGCATTTCGTCACCAAGCCGGTCGTGGCCTACATCGCCGGCGTCACGGCGCCGCCGGGCAAGCGCATGGGCCATGCGGGTGCGGTCATCGCCGGCGGCAAGGGCACAGCGGCCGACAAGTACCGCGCGCTGGAAGCCGCGGGCGTGCGCACCGTGAAGTCTCCGGCGGAACTCGGCAGCGCGATGGCCGACCTGCTGCGCAAGCGCGCGCGCCGCGCGCAGCGCGGCGCCGGGTCGGCAGCGCGACCGGCGGCGATGCGCGCGAAGGCCGCGCAAGGCCAAGAAGCCCGCCAAGGAAGCAAGGCCAAAGCCAAAGCAGAGGCCAAGGCGAAAGCCGCGAAGGCCAAGGCCAAGGTGCGCCGAGGCAAGCGCAAGGTCGCGCGCCGCGCCCGCAAGGCGCTGGCCAGCGCGCCGGCCCGGCCAAGAAACGTGCCGGCGCGCCGCCGGCGCGCAAGAAGGCCCCATCGTGGGGCGCCGGCCTCGGCTCGCGCTCGCGCAGCTGAACCTGCTGGTCGGCGACGTGCAGGGCAACTGCGCGCGCGTGCGCAGGAGGCCGCGGCGGGCCCGCGCCGCAGGCGCCGACCTCGTGCTCTTTCCCGGAACTCGCGCTCTCCGGCTATCCGCCCGAAGACCTGCTGTTCCATCGCGGCCTGCGCCGCCAGGTCGAGCCGCGGCCGAGCTCGCGCGCGTGCCGAGCCGGCATCGGCTGTCCTGGTCGGCTATCCGGAATACACGGCGCGCAGGATCTTCAACAGTGCCGCGCTGCTGGCCGCGGGCGCAGCTCGCGCACCATCGCAAGACCTGCCTGCCCAACTACCAGGTCTTCGACGAGAAGCGCTACTTCCGCGCCGGCGGCAGCCGACCTCGTGGCCTCCGGCGGCTGCGGCTCGGCCTGCTGATCTGCGAGGACATCTGGGAGGCGGAGCTTGTGCGCGCGGCGGCGCAGTGCGGCGCCGAGCTGCTGCTGGTCATCAACGCCTCGCCCTACGAGCTGCGCAAGCAGCGCGAGCGCGAGGCCATCGCGCGCGCACGCGTCGCCGATGTCGGCTTGCCGCTCGTCTACCTGAACATGGTCGGCGGCCAGGACGAGCTGGTGTTCGACGGCCGTTCCTTCGTGATGAACGCCGACGGCAATCTGCTGCTGCGCGCGCCGGCCTTCGACGAAGGCCTCTGGCCGGTGGAGTTGCGCGCGCCGGCGGCGCCTGGCGCTGCCCGCTGCCGGCTGCGGTCGCGCCGGAGCTGTCCGACGAGGCGAGCGTCTACCGCGCGCTGGTGCTCGGCGTGCGCGACTACGTGACCAAGCACGGATTCCCGGGTGTCGTGATGGGGCTCTCGGGCGGCGTCGACTCGGCGCTGACGCTGGCGATCGCGGTGGACGCGCTCGGGCCCGAGCGCGTGCAGGTCGAGACGATGCCCTCGCGCTACACCGCGCAGATGAGCCGCGACGACGCGGCCGCGCAGGCCCGCGCGCTGGGCGTCGCCTACAGCGTGATCCCGATCGAGGGCATGTTCGAGGCGACGCTCGGCGCGCTCGCCGAGCACTTCGCCGGCCGCACGCCGGATACCACCGAGGAAAACATCCAGGCGCGCTGCCGCGGGCTGCTGCTGATGGCGATCTCGAACAAGACCGGGCGCATGGTGCTGACCACCGGCAACAAGAGCGAGATGGCGGTCGGCTACGCCACGCTCTACGGCGACATGGCCGGCGGCTTCGCGCCGATCAAGGACTGCAGCAAATTGCTGGTCTACCGTCTGGCGCGCTCTCGCAACAGCTGGCGCCGGTGAGTCCCGGGCGTTCAGCGCGGTGATCGACGCGCCGAGCGCGGAGCTGCGGCCCGAACAGAAGGATACCGATTCGCTGCCGCCCTACGAGGTGCTCGATGCGATCCTCGAGGCCTTCATCGAGGAGGACCTGTCGGTCGAGGAGATCGCGGCGCGCGGCTTCGACCGGGCCACGGTGGCGCAGGTGCTCGACATGGTCAAGCGCAACGAATACAAGCGCCGCCAGGCCCCGCCGGGCGTGCGGGTCAGCCGGCGCGCGTTCGGCCGCGACTGGCGCTATCCGATCACCAGCGGCTACCGCCGCTGAACGGGCGCTCAGCCGCCAGAACTGCCACCAGCTGCGCCTCGGGCGCAGACTCGCCGGACCCGCCGGGAAATTCTACTGGAACACCTGCTCGAGTTCTCCGCCAGCTCTTGCAGCCGAGCGTTGGTCGCAGACGATCATGACGCGCAGCGCCTCCCGCACGGCCGGCGCGCCGTCGTACTGCTCGACCACGCCTGGCGCGCGCGCTGCGCGGCGGCCACCCAGGCGCCGCGCTCCTCGTAGTAGTGCGCGACGTTGACCTCGAAATCCGCCAGGCGGTTGCGCAGGTAGACCATGCGCCGGCGCGCATCATGCGCGTAGACGCTCTTCGGGTAGCGCTGCACCACGGTGCGCAGCGACGTGAAGGCGTCGCGCGCGCCTTCGGGGCGGGCGGCGCGCCATGTCGACGCCCAGCCAGCGTTCCACCTTGTAGGGCTGGCGCTCGAAGTCGATCAGGCCCTTCATGTACCAGGCGTAGTCGACGCGCGGATGGGTCGGGTATTCGCGCAGGAACTGCTCGGCCGCGTCGGTGGCCGACTCCTTCTCGCCCTAGCTGGTAGTAGGCGTAGACCAGGTCCAGGCGCGCCTGGCGCGACTTCGGCGTGAACGGATACCGCGCGGTCAGCGCCTCGTAGATGCGCACGGCCTCGCCATAATCCTGGGCCCGCAGCGCCTTCTGGCCGCGGTCGTACAGCGCGTCGGGCGTGAGCCGGGCAAGGCGCTGCTGCTGGCGGCCGCTCTGGCAACCGGTCACCAGCAGCAGGGCGCACAGGGGCAGCAGGAGCAGGCGGCAAGGCCTGGGGATCGGGCAGACATCAGGGACATCCGGCTAGTATAGCCGAATGCCCAGTGCCCCGAAAGCCGCCGCGCCCCGGTGCCAGCCGCCGCGCAGACCCACCGGCACGAACTGGTGCTGCCCCGCACTCCGGCGGCCTGCGCCTCGACCAGGCCCTGAGCCTCGCCCTGCCGCAGTACTCGCGCTCCCGCCTGGCCGGCTGGATCCAGGACGGCGCCGTGCGGCTGGATGGAACACAGCCCGACCGCGCGAGGCGGTCTGCGGGGCAGGCCGTGCGCAGGGGAGGCCGAGCTGCCGCCCGACGATTCCGTTGCGCCCGAGCGCATGCCCATCAAGATCGCCACCGCGGCACACATCTGTTCGTCATAGACAAGCCCGCGGGCCTCGTCGTGCACCCCGGCGCCGGCAATCCGCGCCAGCACGCTGCAGAATGGCCTGCTGGCGCTCGATCCAAGCTCGCCACGGTGCCCCGCGCCGGCATCGTCCACCGGATCGACAAGGACACCAGCGGGCTGCTGGTCGTGGCGCGGACCATCGAGGCGCACCCGGCGCTGGTGGAGATGCTGCGCGCGCACCAGGTGCAGCGCGAATACCAGGCGCTGTGCGTGGGCGCGATCACCGGCGGCGGCACGGTCGATGCCCCCATCGGACGCCACCGCACCGACCGCCTGAAGATGGCCGTGCGGCCCGACGGTAAGGCGGCGGTCACGCACTACCGACTGGCCGAGCGCTTCGCGCACCATACGCTGCTGCACGTGCAGCTGGAGACCGGCCGCACGCACCAGATCCGCGTGCACCTGGCGCATATCGGTCATCCGCTGGTGGGCGATCCGCAGTACGGCGGTCGCCGCCAGCTGACGCCGGGGGCCTCTCCGGCACTGCGCGAGGCGACGAAGGCCTTCGGGCGGCAGGCGCTGCATGCGGGCCGGCTCGCGTTCGAGCATCCGGTCACCGGCAAGGCCATCGATCTGGGTTCGCCCCTGCCGCTGGATTTCAGGCGCCTGCTGGCCGTGCTGCGCGAGGGCTGAATGGGCCTCGATCCTGCGTTCCTGCTGCCCGAGTGGCTGGCGCCACCCGGCGTGCGGGCGATCTCCACGCTGCGCACGGCCGGGGTGAGCCACCCACCCTGGGACAGCCTGAACCTCGGCATGCATGTGGGTGATGATCCCGGGGCCGTGCAGGCCAATCGCCGCCGGCTGCGCGAGGCGGCTGCGCTTCCCGCCGAACCGCACTGGCTGGAGCAGGTTCACGGCATTGCCGTGGCCGATCTGGATGCGCCCGTTCCAGGCCCGCGCGCGGATGCCGCGGTCAGCTCGCGACCCGGCCAGGTGTGCGTGGTGATGACGGCCGACTGCCTGCCCGTGGTGCTCGCGAGCAGCGACGGGGCGGTGGTGGGCGTGGCCCATGCGGGCTGGCGTGGCCTTGCCGCCGGCGTCGTCGAGGCCACCGTCGATGCACTGCGCGGCAAGATGGCGGCGGGCACGGCATTGCAGGCATGGCTCGCGCCGGCCATCGGCGCCGGGCATTTCGAAGTCGGTGAGGATGTGCGTGCAGCCTTCCTGGCCGCTGACGGGCGGGCGGCGCCTGCCTTCACGCGCAACGCGCAGGGGCGCTGGCAATGCGATCTGTACCTGCTCGCGCGCCAGCGCCTGCACGGCGCCGGTGTCGAGCGCATCAGCGGCGGCGGCCACTGCACCTATGCCGAAGAGGCCCGCTTCTTCTCCCATCGCCGCGATGTGCAGCATCGGGGGCTTGACGCCACCGGTAGAATGGCAACGCTCGTATGGCGGACATGAACACACTGGCCTGGATCATCGGCTTCACGCTGCTCGGCGGCGTGGCGGGTGTGCTGCTGGCCAGCCTCTTCCTGCTGGTGCCCGAGAATTCGCGCCGGCATGCCTTGCCCTTCATGGTGGCCTTCGCCACCGGCGCGCTGCTGGCCGCGGCGCTGCTGGGACTGCTGCCCGAGGCCATCGAGCTGGCGGGGCCCGACAACTACGGCAAGGTGGGGCTGTCGCTGCTGGGCGGCATCGCGCTGTTCTTCGTGCTCGAGAAACTGGTGCTCTGGCGGCACTGCCACGAGGATCACTGCGAAACGCATTCGCCCGAGCCGGTCCATGACCACTCGCACGGCCATGGGCACGATCAGCACCACGACGCGCATCGCCGCGCGCCCGGCGTGATGATCATCATCGGCGACACCATGCACAACGCACTCGATGGAGTGCTGATCGCCGCCGCGTTCCTGATCGACGTGAACCTCGGCATCATGACCGGGCTTGCCGTGCTGGCGCACGAGGTGCCCAGCGAAGTGGGCAACTTCGCCATCATGCTGCACAGTGGCATGAGCCGGGCGCGCGCCTTCGCCTGGAACCTGTTCTCCGCGCTGGGGTCGGTGCTGGGTGGACTGCTGGGGTATCTCGCGCTGTCGCGTGTCGAGCCGGCGCTGCCCTATGCGCTGGGCGTGTCCGCGGCGAGCCTGCTGCATGTGGCCGTGGCCGACCTCATCCCCGGCCTGCATCGCCGGGTGGGAACCCGGGATTCGATCCTGCAGGTGATTCTCATCGCCGCCGGCGTGGCGCTGGTGGCCCTGGTCGAGCACCTGAATCCGCACTGAAATAGCGCCCCCGGGGGTTGATCCCGGGCCCGGGCGGCCCCACACAAAGGGCCATGCGCAACGACAAACTGACCAGCCGCTTCCAGAACGCCCTGGCCGACGCCCAGTCGCTGGCCGTCGGCCGCGACAACCAGATGATCGAACCCGCCCACCTGCTGGTGGCGCTGCGCGACCAGCAGGGAGGCTCGTTGAAACCGCTGTTCGCCAAGGCGGGCGTCAACGTGGGCAAGCTCAAACCCGAACTGCTGGGGCTGCTCGACCGCCTGCCCAAGGTGGAAGGCGCGCCCGGCGAGCTGCATGTCTCGCAGGATCTCTCGCGCCTGCTGAACGTCACCGACAAGCTGGCCCAGCAGCGCGGCGACCAGTACATCTCCAGCGAGCTGTTCGCGCTGGCGGCGCTCGAGGATCGCGGTGAACTGGGCAAGCTGCTGAAGTCCCACGGCCTCACGAAGCAGAAGCTCGAGAAGGCCATCGACGAGGTGCGCGGCGGCGAAGCGGTGAACGATCCCAACGCCGAGGAAAGCCGCGAGGCGCTGGCCAAGTACACCATCGACCTCACCGAGCGTGCCACCAGCGGCAAGCTCGATCCGGTCATAGGTCGCGATGACGAGATCCGCCGCACGATCCAGGTGCTGCAGCGTCGCACCAAGAACAACCCCGTGCTGATCGGCGAGCCCGGCGTGGGCAAGACCGCCATCGTCGAGGGCCTGGCGCAGCGCATCATCAACGACGAAGTGCCCGAAGGCCTCAAGAACAAGAAGATCCTCTCGCTCGACATGAGCGCGCTGATCGCGGGCGCGAAGTTCCGCGGCGAATTCGAGGAACGCCTCAAGGCCGTGCTGAAGGATCTTTCCAAGCAGGAAGGCCAGGTCATCCTGTTCATCGACGAGCTGCACACCATGGTGGGCGCCGGCAAGGCCGAGGGCTCGATGGACGCCGGCAACATGTTGAAGCCCGCGCTCGCGCGCGGCGAGCTGCACTGCGTGGGCGCGACGACGCTCGACGAGTACCGCAAGTACATCGAGAAGGACGCCGCGCTCGAGCGCCGCTTCCAGAAGGTGCTGGTGGATGAGCCCAGCGTGGAAGACACCATCGCCATCCTGCGTGGCCTGAAGGAACGCTACGAAGTTCACCACGGCGTGGAGATCACCGACCCGGCCATCGTCGCCGCGGCGCAGCTCTCCCATCGCTACATCGCCGACCGGCAGCTGCCCGACAAGGCCATCGACCTGATCGACGAGGCCGGCGCGCGCATCCGCATGGAGATCGACTCCAAGCCCGAGGAAATGGATCGGCTCGACCGGCGCATCATCCAGCTGCGCATCGAGGAAGTGGCGCTGAAGAAGGAAGACGACGAGGCCTCGAAGAAGCGCCTCGCCACGCTGCAGGCCACGCTCAAGCGCTTGGAGAAGGAATACGCCGATCTCGAGGAGATCTGGAAGGCCGAGAAGGCCATGCTGCAGGGCGCGGCCTCCGTGAAGGAAGAGCTGGAAAAGGTGCGCCTGGAGCTCGATGCCGCGCGCCGCGCGAATGATCTTTCGAAGATGGCCGAGATGCAGTACGGGCGCATTCCGGAGCTGGAAAAGAAGCTCGCCGCCGCGCAGGCCGCCGAAGACAAACCCACGCAGCTGGTGCGCAACAGCGTCACCGAAGAGGAGATCGCCGAGGTCGTGTCCAAGTGGACCGGCATTCCTGTCTCCAAGATGCTGGAGGGCGAGAAGGACAAGCTGCTGCGCATGGAACAGGCGCTGGGCAAGCGCGTGGTGGGCCAGGAAGAGGCGCTGAAGATCGTCGCCAGCGCCATCCGCCGTTCGCGTGCCGGCCTTGCCGATCCGAAGCGGCCCAACGGCTCATTCCTGTTCCTCGGTCCCACGGGCGTGGGCAAGACCGAACTGTGCAAGGCGCTGGCCGAGTTCCTGTTCGATACCGAAGAGTCGATCGTGCGCATCGACATGTCCGAGTTCATGGAGCAGCACTCCGTGGCGCGGCTGATCGGCGCGCCGCCGGGCTACGTTGGCTACGAGGAAGGCGGGTATCTCACCGAGGCCGTGCGCCGCAGGCCCTATTCGGTGGTGCTGCTCGACGAAGTGGAGAAGGCGCACAAGGATGTCTTCAACGTGCTGCTGCAGGTGCTCGACGATGGCCGCCTGACCGACGGCCAGGGCCGCACCGTCGACTTCCGCAACACCGTCATCATCATGACCTCGAACCTCGGTTCCGATGTCATCCAGCAGCTGGCCGGCGAGAAGCAGTACCAGCAGATGAAGAACGAGGTGATGGAGCGTGTGCAGGCGCATTTCCGTCCGGAGTTCATCAACCGCATCGACGATATCGTGGTGTTCCATCCGCTGGGCGCGGCGCAGATCCGCGCCATCGTCGACATCCAGCTCGCCAGCCTCAAGGCGCGGCTGGCCGAGCGCGACATGGTGCTGGAACTGGCCGACGATGCCCGCGACCTGCTGGGGCAGGCTGGATTCGATCCGGTCTATGGCGCCAGGCCCCTCAAGCGCGCCATCCAGCAGCAGGTCGAGAACCCGCTGGCCGAGCGCATCCTGCAGGGGCAGTTCGCGCCCGGTGACCGGATCCTCGTGGCTGAGGAGGGCGGGGCGCTGAAGTTCGAGAAGCGGGCCAACTGACGCCGCTATAATCGACCGCATGCCGTTCTACGAGTATCAGTGCCAGGCCTGTGGCGCGCAGGCCGAGGTCTTGCAGAAGATCACCGACGCGCCGCTGAAGAAATGTCCGGAGTGCGGCAAGAGCCGGCTCGTGAAGCTGGTGTCAGCGCCGGTCTTCCGCCTGAAGGGCGGGGGCTGGTACGAAACCGACTTCAAGACCGACAAGGACAACAAGCGCAACCTGGTCGATGCCGACAAGGCCGAGCCCAAGGCAGACGCCAAGCCCGACAGCAAGCCCGAGGCCAAGGACGCCCCGAAGGCGGAACCCAAGACCGAGGCCAAGGCGGCAGACAAGCCCGCGGCCAAGCCGGTGAAGCCGGCCAAGCGCGCGAAGCGCAAGGCCAGGCGGTGAAGTCCAGGCTTTCGCTCGGCCTGCGCAGGTACCTGATCGCGGGCCTGCTGTTCTGGGTGCCTGCAGGCCTCACCTGGCTCACGTTCAAGTTCCTGCTCGATCTGGCCGACGGCCTGCTGACGCTGCTGCCCGACCGCCTCAAGCCCGACAACCTGCTGGGCTTCCATATCCCCGGCTTCGGCGCGCTGATCGCGCTGGTGGTGCTGGTGCTCACCGGCCTGCTGGTAGCCAACCTCGTCGGCCAGACGCTGGTGGTCTGGTGGGACGAGCTGATGAACCGCATCCCGCTGGTGCGCACCATCTACTCCGGCGTCAAGGGATTCACCGAGTCCCTGATGAAGAGCAAGGCGTCGTTCCGGCAGGTGGTCATGATCGAGTTCCCGCGCAAGGACGTCTGGACGATGGCCTTCGTCACGGCGACAAACCTGCCCGATTATTCCGGCCGGTATGGCGGCGAGCCGCAGATCTGCGTGTACGTGCCCACTACGCCCATTCCCACCACCGGCTACAACCTCATCGTGCGGCAATCCGAAGTCGTGCCCATCGACATGAGCGTCGATGATGCGATGAAGATGATCGTCACGCTGGGGGTGGTGGTGCCGCCTGGCACGCACGCGGGCGGACCAACCTCCACCACCACATGAACCCGGCGCTCGAAGCGCTCATCGCGCGCGAGCGACAGGCCTTCATTGCGGCAAGGCCACGAAGCGCGGCTTTCGCGCGCAACGCGGCGCGACATTTTCCCGGTGGCGTGCCGCTGCACTGGATGCGCGACTGGCCCACGCCGGTGCCACTCTATTTCCAGAACGCCCGCGATGCCGTCGTGACCGACGTGGACGGCCACGAGTACGTGGATTTCTGCCTGGGTGACACCGGCGCGATGTTCGGTCACTCGCCCCCGGCCGTGGCGCGCGCCATCGCGGCGCAGGCGCCGCTGGGCCTGACCACCATGCTGCCCGATGCACGCGTCGCGGCGGTGGGCGAGGGGCTCGCTGGGCTATTCGGCCTGCCCTGGTGGCAGCTCACACAGACCGCCACCGATGCCAATCGCGCCGTGCTGCGCCAGGCGCGCATGGCCACCGGCCGGCCCCGAGTGCTGGTGTTCGATGGCTGCTACCACGGCACGGTCGATGAAACCATGGTGATCATGGGAGAGGACGGCGCCACGCTGCCGCGGCCGGGCCAGATCGGCCGCATCCATGATCCGGCCGACTCGACGGTGGTCGTGGAGTTCAACGACATCGCAGCGGTCGAGCGCGCGCTGGCGCGCGGGGACATCGCCTGCGTGCTCGCCGAGCCGGTGATGACCAATGCGGGCATGGTGCTGCCGCAGCCGGGATTCCTCGAAGCCCTGCGCGCGGCCTGCACGCGCCATGATGCTTTGCTGGCCATCGACGAAACCCACACGTTGTCATCCGGCCCAGGTGGTTACGCGCGCGCATGCGGGCTTGCCGCCGATTTCATCGTCTGCGGCAAGGCCATCGCCGGCGGCGTGCCCTGCGGCATCTACGGATACACCGATGCCGTGGCCGACCGGCTGCGCGCGGCAGACGCGCGCCGCGAGAGTGGCCATTCCGGCATCGGCACCACGCTCGCGGCGAATCCGCTGGCCATCGCGGCGCTGGCCGCAAGCCTGGCCCACCTGCACGTGCCGGACATCTACCGGTCCATGGAAGCCCGGGCGCAGCAGCTGGCCGCCGGCATCGAGTCCGTCCTGCAGCGGCACCGCGTGGATTGGCAGGTATCGCGCGTGGGCGCGCGGCTGGAATTCGGCCCGGTGCCTGCGCCGCGCACGGGGCGGCAGAGCCTGCAGGCCATCGACCACGCGCTGGAAGGCGCCCTGCATCTGCATCTGCTCAACAGGGGCTTCCTGCTCACGCCCTTCCACAACATGATGCTGGCTTCGCCGGTCACCACGGAATCCCAGGTCGATGCCTTCCTCGCCACCTTTTCCGCGGCGCTCGACGAATTCGCGCCACTGATGCGTGCACCATGAGCCAGGAGCTGCAGGATTTTCTCCACGAGCATCCGGACGTGGACGCGGTGCAGCTGCTGCTCACCGACCCTTCCGGCGTGATGCGAGGCAAGACGGTACGTCGCCATGAGCTCGCCGGGCTGTATCGCGATGGCCGCAACGTGGCCGGCTCCATCCTGGGGCTCGATGTCACCGGCGCCGACGTGGAAGCCACCGGGCTGGTGTGGGAAACCGGCGATGCGGACAAGCTCTGCCGCCCCGTGCCCGGCACGCTGCGCATCGCGCCGTGGCTCGAGCGCACCGGCCAGGTGATGCTGTCGATGCATGAGCTGGATGGCCGGCCCGCGCCGGCGGATCCGCGGCATGCATTGGCGCGCGCCGCGCAACGCGTCGCAGGCCTGGGGTATCGCGCCGTGTTCGCCTGCGAGCTGGAGTTCTACCTGCTGCGGCGGGGTGAACAAGGGCAGCTGCATCCGGCAGGCTCGGGCGCCGTGCCCCGCGGCCAGCGCGAGCAGATCGAGGCCTACAGCCTGTCGCGGCTCGATGCGCTCGCTCCGGTGTTCCGCGAAGTGCTCGATGCCGCCACCGCGCAGGGCCTGTCGGCGGGCACGGTGATGAGCGAGTACGCGCCGGGCCAGTTCGAGATCACGCTGCAGCATCGCGACGACGTGCTCGCGGCCGTGGACGAGGCCGTGCAGTTCAAGCGCCTGATCAAGGGCGTTGCCGCCCGGCACGGACTTGTCGCCAGCTTCATGGCCAAGCCCTTCACCGATCGCGCGGGTTCCGGCGCGCACCTGCACCTGAGTCTTGCGGACGGGCAGGGCCGCAATGCCTGCGCCAGCGATGATCCCGCCGGCACGATGCTGCTGCGCCAGGCCATCGCCGGCATGATGGCCACCGCCGGCGAATCCTTCCTGGTGTTCGCGCCGAACGGCAATTCATATCGCCGCTTCCAGCGCGAAAGCTACGCGCCCGTGGCGGTGAGCTGGGGCGTGAACAACCGCAGCGTCAGCCTGCGCATTCCCGCGGGGCCGCCGGCCTCGCGCCACGTGGAGCATCGCTTCAGCGGCGCCGACGTGAATCTCTACGTCGCCGCGGCCACGGTGCTGGCTGCGGCGGCGCACGGCATCGAGCGCAAGCTCGATCCGGGTCCGCCGGTCGAAGGCAATGGATATGCCGCCTCGCCCGTGTCGATGGCGAGCGCGCCGGCGCTGCCGGCCACCTGGCACGAATCACTGGAACGGGCGCGCGCCTCGGCGTTCCTGCGCGAGGCGCTGGGCGAGGGCTTCCTGAAGGTGTTCCTCGCCATCAAGCAGCAGGAGTTGGCCCGTTTCGAATCCGAGGTGACTGAAACGGACCGCGCCTGGTATCTCGAGAAGATGTGAGGGCGGCCGTCGCCGCCCGCCTCACTTCGCGATGTTGATGACCTTCAGCTGCGTGAATTCCTCCAGGCCCTGCTGACCCAGCTCCACGCCGAAGCCAGACTGCTTCGTGCCGCCATAGGGAATCGTCGGCGGCAGGTCGAGGTGCTTGTTGATCCACACCGTGCCGGTGTTGAGGCGCTTGGCCACTTCCACCGCGCGCTCGGTGCTCGCCGACCAGACCGTGCCGCCGAGGCCATATTCCGAGGCATTGGCGCGCTCGATCACCTCGTCGAGCGATGAGTACTTCAGTACCGGCATCACCGGTCCGAACTGCTCCTCGCACACCAGCCGCGCGCTGTCCGGGCAGGCCGCTGACCACCGTGGGGTGGATGAAGAAGCCCTTGCCCTGGTGCGGCTTGCCGCCGGCGATCACCTTGCCCTGCGCGCGCGCGTCCTCGATGATGGCCTGCACCTTCTCGAACTGCATGCGGTTCTGCACGGGGCCGAACATCACACCTTCATCGAGGCCATTGCCCACCGCGGCGCCTTCGGCGATCTTCGCCAGCTCCGCGCACACGGCGTCATAGATCTTCTCCGGCACGTAGACGCGCTTGGCGGCAAGGCACACCTGGCCGGAGTTCACCATCGCGGCGAAGAACAGCTTGGGCGCGATCTCCTGCGGATTCACGTCGTCGAGCACGATGGCCGCGTCGTTGCCGCCCAGCTCCAGCGTCAGGCGCTTGAGCGTGGTGGCGGCGCTGGCCATCACCTTGCGGCCGGTGGCCGTGGAGCCGGTGAAGGCGATCTTGGCCACATCCGGGTGGCTGGTGAGCACGCCGCCCAGGTCGTTGACGTCCGCGATCACGTTGACTACGCCTGCCGGGAAGATGCCGGCGCACAGCTCGCCCACCTTCAGCGTGGCCAGCGGCGTGGTGGGCGCGGGCTTCACTACCACCGTGTTGCCGGCCAGCAGCGCCGGCGCGAGCTTGGTCACCATCATGATCACCGGGAAATTCCACGGCGTGATGGCGGCCACGACGCCCAGCGGCAGTCGCTGCGCGATCACCTTCGACTGCGCGTCATCGACCAGCACCTTGTCGGTGAGGCTCATCGCCGCGAAGCCGCGGATGTTGCCCGCCGCCACGGTGAGCTCGAACATGGCGCCGCCCAGTGGCTTGCCCTGCTCCTGCGTGAGGATGCGCGCCAGTTCCGGCATGTGCGCCTCGATGGCGTCAGCCAGCTTGTTCAGCAGCGCCGCGCGTTCGGCCAGCGGCTTTGCCGACCAGGCCGGGAAGGCCGCCTTGGCCGCGGCCACCGCCTGGTTGGCCTGTGCCACGTCGGCGCGCGGGCAGCTCGCCAGCACGGTCTCGGTGGCCGGGTTGATGACGTCGAAGGTCGAGGCACCGGGCACCAGCTTGCCGCCGATGAGCAGCTGGAAATTGCCGACCACGTTGGAACCTGTTGCTCCGGGTTTGAGTTGTGCGTTCATCGTGAGTGCTCCTGCAGAAGAATTCAGTACCGATCGACAGCCGTGTTGGGGTGACTGTAGCTCTCGGCCGGGTAGGGCAGCATTGTTGCATTCCAGGCATTCCATTGCTGTTTCATCGCGGCAAATCTCGCCGGCTCGCGCAGCGCCAGGTTGGCCCGTTCGCGCTCATCAGCCGCCAGGTTGAACAGCTGCTCGTTCTTGCCGATCTTCAGGTATTTCCAGTCGCCGTCGCGCAGCGCCGCCTGCGCGGCGGCTTTGTAGCGCCAGTACAGCGTGCGGGATGCGGGGGCGCCCCGGCCGGTCACGACATCGATGAGGTTCATGCCGTCGCTGGGATACGCCGGATCCGGCGCGGCGCCCGCCGCGGCCAGCAGCGTCGGCACCCAGTCCATCGAGATGTTCACCTGCTCGCTGCGGCTGCCGGCTGCCACGCGCGCCGGCCAGCGCAGGAAGAATGGCACGCGGATGCCGCCTTCCAGCAGTTCGCTCTTCTGGCCCACGAACGGCCAGGTGTCGGAGAAGCGCTCGCCGCCGTTGTCGCTGGTGAAGATGACGATGGTGTTGTCGGCCACGCCCGCGGCGTCGAGCGCCGCCAGCACCTCGCCCACGCCACGATCCATCGACAGCACCATGCGTTTGTAGGTCTCGAGGTTGCCGCCGTCGCGGTGCTGGATATCCTTGATGGTGGCGGCCAGCGCCTCGTCTTCCGGCCCTTCCCACGGCCAGTGCGGCGCGGTGTAGTGCAGGCTCATGAAGAACGGCCGCCTGTCTGCGCGGAACTGCGAGATCTCGCGCACCGCGCGCCGTGAAAACAGGTCCGTCAGGTAGCCCTGGTCGCCCGATGGCGCCTTGCCCTCGTGCAGGTTGTTCGCGCCGCCTGGATGGTGGGCCTGCGAGTGACGGAAATAGTCGGCCGCGCCTGGATGGATGCCGTAGAAGTTCTCGTACCCGCTCTGCAGCGGACCGAATGCCGACGAGATGCCCAGGTGCCATTTGCCGACCAGGGTCGTGCGGTATCCCTGGCGGCGCAGCAGCGACGGCAGCGTCGGGTGCGATGGCGCCAGTCCCAGCACGTCGCTTGGCGCGGCCAGCGGTTCTTCCAGGCCCACGCGCAGCCGGTATTGGTAACGCCCGGTGATCAACCCGGTGCGCGTGGCCGAGCACACCGCGGAGTTGGAGTACGACTGCCGCAGGAACAGGCCCTCGCGCGCGATGCGGTCGATGTGGGGGGTGAGGAATGCGCGCTGCCCCGTGAAGCTCAGGTCGGCAAAACCCAGGTCATCGGCCATGATCCACACGATGTTCGGTCGCGCGGGGTCGGCCGCGGCGGCATGCGCCCTTGAAGCGCCGGGCGCGCCAGCGAATCCGGCCGCAAGGCCCGCGGCCGTGCCGCCGAGCAGGATCTGCCTGCGCGACCAGTATCGATAGGGTTCGTCACGACTCATCTTTCAGTCCCCTCTGCACGTCATCCAGCCTGCTGCAATGTGCCGAGTGCCATCCGGATCAGCTCTGCATGCACGTTCTGGCTCAGTTGATCCTGCGGGATTCCCGGTGAAGGGAACAGTCCCATCCTTGCCAGTGGCTGCAGCTGGATATTCGAGGCTTCCGCCAGCAGGCGCAGTCTAACCAGCAACTGGTCGCCGGTCAGATGCGGCGTGAGCGGTGCGATCAGCCGCGCCGTCTCGTTCACGCTTTCGTTGATGCGCGCGACGCCGCGACGGCGCTGCGCGGCGCCCAGCAGCGGCAAGACCTCGCGGATCACCTTGCGCGCGGATCCCTCGTGATGGACGGACCTGGTCGACCACAACGGATCCAGGTAGGCGCGCACCAGCGCCTCCAGCCGGGTTTCCCTGCCCCGCGCCTTCCCGGCGGCCGCCAGCTGGACATCGCGCAGGTCGCAGATGGCATCGACATTGCGCTCGAGCAGCTGCTGCAGCAGCGCGTCGAGCCCGCCGAAATGATAGGAGATCAGCGCGGAGTTGACGCCCGACTGCGTGGCGATGCGCCGGATCGAGATCGAGTGAGACCCCTGCTCCAGCAGTATCTGCTCGGTAGCCGATAAGAGCCGATCTGCGGTCTCCCGCTGGCGGGTGTCCCGTTGTTGCACTGCAGACACGAATCATTTCCCCTTGCATCTGACTGCGAACCGCATTTTAATCGAGTGATTAACAAACGTCACCAACATGTGCGGTCAACCGTCAGGGGTGGGGGGTAGCTGTGCTGAACACGGATCACCAGGCACGGGGCGCATTCCGGCGTCGCAGTTTTTCCGAAAGTCCGCAGGCCTGCGCTGCGGATCAGGCCGGCGGAACGCTCGACAGTGCCGACGTCGGCCAGATGAAGATCGGGCACTTCACCGCGCACAGGTCGTGCGTCGTCCGCCACCCCTTTGCCATGTCGGGAGACACCCCCGGCTACCTGATGATCGCCGTGCAGAAACGCGGCCAGTGCGATTTCGAGCAGCAGGGTCGGACGATGCGGCTGCCCGCCGGTTCATGGGGCTTGTGTGACGCGCCCAGGCCCTGGGTCTCGCGGCATACGGCCGGCGGCGAGCAGGTGCATTTCCTGATTCCGCGCGAGCAGGTCCGGCTGGGCATCGACCCGCGGTTCGCCATCGGCCGGACATTCACCGGCGCGTCGCGGGTGGCCGCACTGATGTGCCAGACGATCGACTCGCTGTTCGACGAGTTGCCCAACCTCGGCGCGCGCCAGGCCGAGGAACTCGGGGACATCGTGCTGCGGCTGTTCCACATCGCGGTGAACGAGAAGATCGCGCAACCCGCGGGCGCCACGCCCCACGAGGACATGCGCGACCGCATCCGCAATTACGCCGAAAGCCGGCTGCGCGATCCGCGACTGTCGCTGGACCAGATTGCGGCGGGCCTGAACTGCACGAAGCGGTATCTGCACATGGTTTTCGCATCCGAGTCGCAGACGCTGAACCAGTACATCTGGACGCGTCGGCTCGAACGCAGTCGCCAGGAGCTGGAAAACCCCGCGTTGCGCGACCGGACCATCACCGAGATCGCGCTGACCTGGGGTTTCAGCAACGTGTCCCATTTCAGCCGCGCGTTTCGCGACCGCTACGAATGCTCGCCGCGCGATGTGCGCGAGGGCAGATCCTCGGGCTGAGTGCCGGGCCCGATACCCCGGGTTCTCCGGCATGCAAGCGCTACTTCGCTCTCGGAAAAGCGGCGGCGCCCTCGATCCAGTGAAATCCTCGAAGCCATGCGTGGAATATCCGGAAAGTTCACCCTGCTTGCGCTGCTGGCACTGACGGCGCAGGGCGCGACCCTTGCGGCGCAGGATGCGCCAGGCGTGCTGGAGGGCCGGTTGTCAGATCCGGACGGAAGGCGAGTGGAGCGGCTGGAAGCCGACATCGTGCTGACCGGACCCCAGGGCCGCGCCGTGGGCCGCGCCCGGGCCGACGGCAGCTATCGCATCGAGGCCATCGCGCCGGGCACCTACACTCTTGCTCTGGAGCTTCCCACGCGCATCTTCGAACGCTACGAGCGTGCCGGCGTGGTCGTGCGGCCCGGCCGCAATGAAGCGCTGGACCTGACCCTCACCTGGGGCATGAACCTGGGAACGGTGGGCGACGACCCGCTGATGCAGGGCGTGGACCTGCGCGCGAAGACCCGCAACGTCGACGGGCCGGTGCCCCGGACACCGGATGGCAAGCCGGACCTTTCCGGCGTCTGGGTCAACTTCGGCGATTCCTACGCCGGCGCGATACCCATGCAGCCGTGGGCGCAGCAGATGCACGACGAGTGGCGCAAGATCCGCCAGGACAACCCCGGCGCCTACTGCCTGCCGCAGTCCGGCCTGATGACGATGACGAACTATCCGTACAAGTTCGTCCAGACGCCGGGCCTTATCGTGCAGCTGGTGGAGGATATGGTCATCAGCCACCGCCAGATCCATCTGGATGGCCGCGGCCATCCCGATCCGGACCAGTGGAATCCGTCCTGGTATGGCCACTCGATCGGCCGCTGGGAAGGCGACACGCTGGTCGTCGAGACCGTCGGCTTCAACGACAGCACGCCGGGATTCGGCATCCACTCCCGAGTCGCTGAAGGTCACGGAACGATTCACGCGCACCAGCCGCGGACGCCTGCGCATCACGGTGACCGCCGAGGATCCCGAGGCCTGGACCGCGCCTGGGTCAGGGAGCGCGAGGCGGGCCTCGCCGAAGGCACGGAGATCGTCGAATTCGTCTGTGCGGAGGGCGCTCCGGCGCAGTCCGCGAAACGCGCTCCCTGGCGGGCGCGCCCATGAAATTCCTTTCTGAGGAGAAGCCCACCATGAAATCGCAGTCCAGGTTCCTTCCGGCGGTGTTGCTGGCGTTCGCAGCCCTGCCCGCGGTCGCCCACCATTCGTTTGCCGCGCAGTTCGATTCCAACAAGCCGCTGACCATCAGCGGCACCGTGACCAAGCTCGAATGGACCAATCCCCATGCGCGCTTCTTCGTCGACGTGAAGGATGCCAAGGGCAAGGTGACCAATTTCGAGGTCGAACTGGGCAGCCCCAACAAGCTGCTGCGCTACGGGTGGAACCGCAAATCCATGCAGAGCGGCGACAGCGTCACCGTCGAGGGGTTCCAGTCCCGTGATGGCATGCCGTTGATCAATGCGAAGGCCGTCAAGTTCGCGGACGGCAGGTCGATCAGCGCGGGCTCATCGCTCGTCGACGCCTCGGACAAGAAAGAGTAATCAACGATGACCGGCGAACGGGGCGGCCCCGCATCGAAGGACAGGCGGCGCTTCCTGGCCAGTGCCGCCGTGGGCGCGGCGGTCACGGTGGGCGCCGCAGCGGCGCCAGCCGTCGCGGCCGGGGTGGATTTCCCGAAGGCGCGCGGCAAGTTCGGTGCCGGTGGCTCCGAGGCCGGTGGCGTGAGCCGCGCCGAGATGACGCTGCACGACTGCGAGGTGGAGGGGCAGATGCCGCTCGATCTCGACGGCACCTTCTATCGCGTGGGTCCGGACGCCCAGTACCCCAAGCCCAAGGCATACGAAGACGACATCTTCTTCGACGGCGAAGGCCATGTGTCGATGTTCCGCTTCCGCAACGGCCACGTGGATTTCACGAGTCGCTACGTCAGGAATGACCGCTGGAAGGCGCAGCACGAGGCGCGCCGGTCGCTGTTCGGTTACTACCGCAATCGCGCGAGCGATGATCCGAGCGTCCAGAACGTTCGGCGCGGATCCCACAATACCCACGTGTGGGTGCATGCCAACCGGCTCTACGCGCTGAAGGAAGACTCCCCGCCCGCGCTCATCCATCCGCATACGCTCGAAACGCTGGATGCCAACTACACCTTCGGCGGCGCGCTGACGTCACAGACCTTCACCGCGCACCCCAAGAACGACCCGGAAACCGGCGAGATGTTCGCCTTCGGCTACGAGGCCACGGGCCTCGGCAGCACCGACATCAACGTGTTCTCCGTGGGGCGCGACGGCGGCATCAAGTGGTCTGCGTGGATCAACGCACCGTACTGCTGCATGCTGCATGACTTCGCGGTCACGCGGCGGCACATCGCCTTCCTGGCGATCCCGATGGCCTACAGCCCGGCCTCTCCGGTTCACTGGGCCTGGGACAGCACCAAGCAGCCATGGCTCGGCGTGATGCGTCGCGGCGGTGACGGCAAGGACATCCGCTGGGTCCCCGGTCCGATGAACATGAGCGACCACACGATGGGTTCGTGGTCGGATGGCGATCGGTTCTACTGGGACATGGATGGCGCCGACGGCAACCGCTTCCCGTTCTTCCCGCACCTGCACGACAGCTTCGATCCGGTGAAGGGCCAGGCGCGGGTCCGGCGCTTCTCGATGGACCTTTCAAAGAAGCGCATCACGAACTTCGACATGCAGGTGCTGTACCCCGACGTGACCGGGGCGCTGTCGAGGCAGGATGATCGCTACAACGTCGATCCCTACCGCTACGGCTTCCTGGTCTCGAACACGCCGGGCAAGGGCGCGGGCTGGACGATGTTCGATCACCAGGCACGCAGCCATCGCACCTACAACCCGGGTCCGGATATTTCTCTGAATGAGGCGGTGTTCGCGCCGCGGCGCAAGGGCGCGCCGGAGGCCGATGGCTACCTGATGGGCATGGCCTACTTCCAGAAGGAGAATCGATCGGAAGTGCTGGTGCTCGATACCCAGGACATCACCGCCGGTCCCATCGCGCGCGTGCAGCTGCCGTTCAAGGCCACGCCACAGATCCACGGCAACTGGATACCGGCCGATCAGCTGCCGGCGGTGTGATTCCGGCCGGCACGTCCAGCCAGCGATGCGAGCAACCCAGTTGCCAGCAGCGCGACCGCTATCGCCCATAGCGGCAGCGTGAACATGCTGCGCGCGGGGTAACCGGCCGCCTGCATCGCACCTCCGGCCAGCGGCCCCACCATGGAGCCCAGCCGGCCGGCCGCCATGGCGGCACCAACGCCGGTGGAGCGGCAGCGCTCGGGATAAAGATGCCCGGCAAGGGTTCCGAGCACGCTCTGGCTGCCTACCAGGCCAAATCCGAAGGCGATCATCAGGACGCCGAGCGCGCCATTGCCTAGCCCGAAGGCGGCCAGCAGCGCTGCGCTGGTGAAGGCGATGCCGAGCAGCACCGACAGCCAGTGGAGCCCGAAGCGGGCGAAGGCCGGCGCCGAGAGAAATACAGCGCCCACGCCTGCCGCGTGGATCCAGCCGGTCAGCGTCGCGGCGCGAGTTGCCGCATGGCCCTCGGCCTCCAGCAGCAGCGGCAACCAGCTGGTAACCAGATGCATGGCCAGCATGGAACCAGCGAACGCCGCCCACAGCGTCACGGTGATCCATGCCCGCTGCGGCGCGAACAGTTCCC
>JADJPR010000015.1 GCA_016713135.1 Rhodanobacteraceae bacterium
CCTGGCGCAGCTGGATGGCGACGCCGATCGGGAGGCGGTAATCGGCACCAGCCAGTTTGCGTGTAGTGGTCTGACGAGCTGCAGGCTCGGTCAACACGGCGATCCGCTGGGGCACCTCGCGCGGGCAATCCGCTGCGCAACGGGCAGCCGCCGGCCGCAGTCGCCAGCACTCTGTTCTGCAACGGCTTCGAGTGAGTGCGCCGGCACTGCGGTCAGCCGAACAGGCGCTCGTCGCGAGAACTTCCTGCCATTCGCCGCCGTTCCTGAACGTAGGCGTCGAATACCGCTATCCGCTCAGGCCGCAACAACAACGTCGCACCCGTCAGATCCCGTGCGTTTCGCGCATGGCTTTGAGCTGCTCGCGCATGTCAGCGGTCACCGCGGTCAGACGCTGGATCTCGCTGCTGTCGCCGGCGAGCCGGACGCGGCGCAGCGCACGCGATTCGCGGTTGTACCCTTGGCGCAGCGCGGCGAAGTCATTTCGATAGCTGGCTTCGATGCTCGCCAGGTCGGCGTGCCTGGTCCGCGTCCAGAGCCAGGCGGGAATCCAGAGGTGCGTCGGCCCAAGCGGGCGCGGCCAAGGCAAGGCTCAGCAAGAGAAGCGTCCGAAAAGGTGTGTGCGCATGGTCGGTGGTCTCGATTGCGCGGCGGATTTGCCGCACCAGTCGACTACGCAGGATCGGGCGCGGAACGACATTTCGTGCGAGCTGCAGATCGCGCATGCGTCACAACGCTACTCTTGGTACGATCGACGCCCAACGCGCCGCCCGGGGCGCGCCTGCCTTCGGGCCAGTACTGGCGGCAGCAACGGTCATCCGGTTCCAAGAACCACCTGGTGGAGATGCGTCATGACCCAGCAATCCTCGACTCCGCGCTCGATCCGATCGAAACCAGCCTTTCCGGCATCGACCTGATCAACCAGCCGCTGCTGAACAAGGGCACCCGCGCGTTCACCGAGGCAGAGCGCGACGATCTCGGCCCGCACGGGGTGCTGCCGCCGAACATTGGTACCCTGACGAGCAGGTGGACGCGGCGCCGAAAATGGAGAGCTGCGCAGTTCGCGACCAACTGGGAGCGCTACGCCTTCCTGCTGGGGGGCTGCAGACGCCAACGAGACCTTTGTCCTACGCGCTGCTGGCCAACAACATCGAGAGATGATGCCGCTGGTGTACACGCCCACGAGTGGGCGAGGCTGCAAGCGTTTCAGCCGTGAGGTCTGGCGCAAGCCGCGGGCTGATTCTCTAGCTAGCCCAACCGGCACCGTATCCGAGAGATCTTCGCCGACCCGCGCTTGACAAGGTCGAGGATCGGTCAACCGACAAATGGTGAGCGTACTGGGCTTGGCGACCAGGGCGCCGGCGGCATGGGCATCCGATCGGGCTCGCGCCCTACACCGCCCTGCGCCGGCATCCACCCGCGCGCGACACTGCCGATCATGCTCGACTGCGGGACCAACAACCAGGACCGGCTCGACAACCCGCTGTACGTCGGCTGGCGGCACCGCTTCGTGCGGCCGGCACTATGACGCCTTCGTCGAGCTTCGTCAGCGCCGTCGAAGAGCGCTGGCCGAACATCCTGCTGCAATGGGGGAGGACTTCGCCGGAAGCAACGCGACGCGGCTCCCGACCGGCTACCGTGACCGCCTGTGCACCTTCAACGACGACATCCAGGGCACTGCGGCGGTGGCGCCTGGCACGCGATGGCGGCGATCAACGTCACCGGCGTGCCGCTGAAGGAGCAGCGCATTGCAATTGTCGGCGCGGGTGCGGCCGGCACCGGCATCGCCGGCCTGCTGGTCACGGCGATGATCGAGGCGGGCTTGTGCGATGCGGCCGGCGCGCTGCGCGCTTCTTCTGATCGACGCAGGGCAGCCTGGTCGTCGACGGCTTGAGCGAGGTGCAGGGCTGGCGGCCCGTACGTCCGCAAGCGCACGATGTGGCCGCGCGGGAAGCCTCGCCTGAGTACCCGGGACGATCTCGCTGCTCGACGTCGCCGCAGAACGCCGGAAGCACCACCCTGATCGGCGTCTCTGGGCGAGGCCGGCGCCTTCACCGAGGACGTGGTGAGCGCGATGGCCAGTTACGTCGAGCGCCCCGTCATCTTCCCGCTGTCCAACCCCACCTCGAAGGCCGAGGCAACGCCGACGGACGCCTGGCGGAATGGACCGAGGGCGGGGCAAGATTGGGCACCGGCAGTCCGTTTGCGTCAGGCGCCGGGGAAGGGCCGGAATGCCGCCGGTCAACCAGATTAACAATTCCTACATTTTCCCGGGCGTCGGGCTGCGGCGCCAACGCCGTTTCACACGCGCCGGGTCACCGACAGGATGTTTATGGCGACGGCAAGGCGCTTGGCAGCGCTGTCTCCGGCGCTTCTCACCGATCCGGACGCGCGCCTGCCGTGCCGCCGGTCGATCAGTTGCGCGCCGTGTCGATCCAGGTCGCGCTGGGCCACTCTGCACGCCAGGCGCAAATCGACGGCGTGGCCGACCACCGCGAAGAATCCGAACTGTTGCCGCGGATCCGGGCCCAGTGGCAGCCGGTGTATCGCCTCGTACTGGCGGCGTGGGTCCTGACTCGTCCAGCCGCCAGGCCATGCGAGTTGTACACGGGCGTGGGCGTGATAGTTTCCTGCCGTCAGCCACTGGGGGAGCCATGAGCAGAATCATCCTGGCGATATGCCGTCGCAGCATGGGCGCGACACTTGGCTGCCTTGCACTTGCTTCAGCGGCGCATGCCCAATGGCTGAATCCACCGACCGGAGCTTCGGTCATCCAGGCTGATGGGAACGCTGGGACTGTGGTTCTGCAATGGCTACGAACTCCTCCCCGGTTGTGCGGCAGGCATCGGCAGCGTGGCGATCCGCACTCAAAGCTCCTGGATAAGCAATCCTCGCCGGCGTCGGGCAATGGGGTGTCTACGCACCTGTGGTGGCTGGCCCTGATCTTCCGCGCCTCGGTCAAGGGCGAGGAAATGCTTGGCATCGGGCGCATGGATGGTAATCAGTGGTTCGAGCGGGTTGAACTACCAGTTTCCGGAGATCGAAGCCAGGGCGGGGCGATTGTGTTCGCTGATGCGGGACAATCTGTGGTCGCGTATTCAGTGCCTCCACTGGGTTCGCCGCGCGACGAGCGGGTTCCTTGCCTTGGTATCCCGATTCCGGTGACATCACTCGCTATGCGGACGATCTCGCCGCCGGCCCGCCTAGTCATGACCCCTGGATGCGGTTCGCATTGCGGCCTGAAGTTCGGCGGTCCGCTGCCGCAGTTCGGGTTCGATCTGGGCGAACTGTCGACCACCCCGCCAGATCGTCTTCGCAGACGGCGTCCAGTTCGGCGCGGACGATCATTTCCCGGGTCTGGTGATTCTGTCGAATGTCGGTGTCGGCATCGTCATGACACCGTTGGCCCAGGGCTGGAATCCGGTGGTCCCACGCCAGGCGCGCAACTCCGCCGGTTTTGTCACCTCGGCTTGCTTACGAACTCGACGGATACCTCCGATCGCACCAGCATCACTGCCGTGATGATGGTGCCGCGCTTCCTGTTCTCGCATTTGCAGCTGATCGATGTCTGCGTCGGCGCGGTCACTTTCGATGGTAACGGCGATCCGGTCTCCCGTGCCGAGGGTGCGGTCCAGCGTCTGGATGGTGGACCCATCACGCCGGCGGCGTGAACGACTTGTCGGAAGTGGAACTGTGCGGGCTTTTGTCGTCGATCCGGTCTGGAGCGCGGCACTGGGGCGGCTGGAAACACCGGGCGTCGTCACCGACATGAATGCCGACGGCCGCCTCGACCCCGACCGACGCCGAGTTGAATTACGGGCGGGTGCTCTCCAACGAGGTGGTATACGAGTTCCGTCAGATCGGCACCTTCCTGACCTTTCGCAGGCAGCAGTACTGGCCGCTCCACTTCGCCAGTCGCCGACCCGGCCGGATGCCCGCCGCCGGCGCTGAGGGCAGGCGCCTCCTTCGACCTCGACATCGACGGCAACGGCTACTCGGTCTTCGATTTTGCCGTTTGTCTGCCCGGCGGCAGCGGCGTGGACGCGTCCGCCGCGCTGACCGGCGGCCCGACATCGCGCATGCAGGCAAGCTCGCCACCCGGCTTCCAAAAGTCAGACACGGTGCCGTCAGGGGCTGTCTCCTGAACTGCTTCCGTCAGGGCGCGCGCAACCGCGGATGCCGCGCCAGACCAGGCGACCGATCTGGCGTCGCCCATGGAGACCAGCGTCAACTTGATGCAGGTCCGGACGATCCCAGCCCCGCCAGTTCGCGCGTGCGCGGACGAGGAATACCCGGCCATACGCCATCTGGACGCATCGGCCTTTCCGCAGCGCCAGCGCATGCTCGGCGAGGGCGGCATGGGCGCGGTCTACCTCGGCGAGCAGAAGTGCCGTGGTGCGGCGGCGCCAGGTGGCGCTCAGTGGCGCATGCAAGCCTGCGCAGCCCGAACGCGTTGGCGCGTCTGGCCGCCGAGCGCCAGACGCTGGCGCGGCTGTCGCACCCGAACGTCGCGCAGCTGTACGAGGCGGGCACCACGCCGGATGGGTTCCCTTATTTTGCGATGGAGTTCATGCCGGGCGACACGCTGGCGAGTACCGTCTACGCAAGCGCCTGGGCATTCGTGAGCGGGTGGCCTTGTTCGCAGGTTTGCGAGGTGCAGCACGCCCACCTGAAGGGGTTGATCCACCGCGATCTCAAGCCCAACAACCTGCTGGTGGGTGAGATCTGTGGCCAGGTGGTGCCCAAGGTGATCGATTTCGGCATCGCCAAGGCGCTCGGACGATCCACTGACCGAGAGCGGCGAGTTGACCGGCGCAGCCGCGATCGGCACGCCGTCGTACATGACGCCCGGAGGCCTAGTGCAACGTAACCCGACCTCGACAACCCGACCGATGTCTATTCGCTCGGCATCGTGCTCTACGAACCGCTGGCGGGCGTGCGCCCGAACGATCTCCGGCATGGCGCTGATCCGCGAATGCCGCTGGCGAGCGCCCGGAGCCGCCGCGTGACGACCAAGCGCGTGCCTCGCGCTGGATGAGACCCGGGCAACGACATCGCCGAGGTGCGCGGACCGAGCGCGCGCGCAACTGCGCAGCAGTTGCGCGACGACCTGACTGATCGGTCGGCCGCGCCATCGCCGAGGACCGTAACCACCGCTATCCCACGGTGGCCGACCCCGCTGCCGACCTCAACCGATATCTCAACAACCACGGTGGAGGCGCGTCTGCCGAGCGTGCGCTGTCGCGTCGGCAAGTTCGTGCGCCGGCACCGGGTGAGCGTGATCGCGGCCCCTGGCACTGTTGGCGCTGGTGCTGGGTATCGTCGGTACCAACGCTCGCATGTTGCGCGCTGCGCGCGAGGCCGAAGCCGCGCGTCAGGTGTCTGGATTCCTTACCCGATTGTTCGAAGTGTCCGATCCGGGGCACCGCGCGCGGTGCCACCGTGACCGCGCGCGAACTGCTCGATCAGGGCGCCGGCGCATCCGCGACGAACCCAAGGACCAACCGATCGTGCGGGCACAGTTGCTGGGACGATGGGTGAGGTTCACCAGAATCTGGGCTTGTACGCGCAGGCCGAACCGCTTCGAGCAGGCAGCGCCCGCTGCGCCGGGAAGCCTTTGGCGCCACGCACCCGGACGTCGGTCGCAGGCCTGGCTCGCGCTCGGTACCCCTCTACAGCGATCCGGACGCCACAGCGAGCCAGGGATCTGCAGCAACAGGCGCTGGGACCGTTGCAAGCGAACTGGGAGACGTGGATGCAGATGTCGCTGAAGCCCAGACCCAACTGGGGCCGACCCGTTTCCTGCTCGGAGACGCCGTTGAAGCGGAACGATTGCACCGGGTGGCGCTGGGCACACGCGAGGTCTTGTTTGGCAGCAATAGCGCCGAGGTTGCCTCGAGCCTCTCGCATATCGGGTATCTGCTGAACAACCGCAGCGCTACGCCGAGGCGGAACCTCCGATGCAGCGCTGGCGATCCGCAAGGCAGTCCTCGGCGACGATCACCACCTGGTATCGGACAGCCAGGACTTTCTCGGCGACCTTACGGCAACATGGGCCGTTGGGATGAGGCGGTGCCGCTCTTTCCCCGGAAAGCCTGGCCGTCAAGCGCAAGGTCTATCCCCCCGGACCATCCACCGATCGTCGAGAGCCAGTTCCTCGCTGGGCAAGGCCTATGCCGCGCAAAGCAAGCCTGCCGAGGCCCGGGCCGCGCTTGAGAGGAGTTGCGCAGATCGAACGGTACGTTGGCTCCACGCACATCAGCCTCAGCCGCGGGCTGCAGGAGCTGGGCATGCTGCATGGCCTGAAGGCACGCCGGCGAGGCCGAAGAAGACCACCCGGCTAATGAAGGTCTTTCGAGGCAGCCGTGGGGCCGAAGCACGCCTGCGGGTGAAGCGCTGAACAACCCCGGCTGGGCACTCAGCGACGGCTCTGCACGACTACGCGCCCGCCGAGACTGTGCTGCGCCGCGCGTTGGAGACCTCCCGCTGGAGCCCGATCCCGGCTATCTGGCCGCCCTGGTGCGCTGGAGCCCGGCCAACTGCTTGCGCGATGCCGGGCGAGCGGTTGACGCCGAGACCTTACTACGCCCAGGCTGTCGCCATCATGGATGGCAGGAAGGGCCGCATGCGCAACTGCCCGACTTGTTGCGCGATTGTGCTCGCGCCCTCTGCGCGCATCCGGGCGCAATGAGCAGGTTGCGCAACTGGAAGCGCATACCGGCGCCCTGAGCCACGACCATCCATGGCCCCGTCCAGTCCGACAAGATCGACATGAAAACGACCAGACCACCCACACGCTTCCGACCAACGTCAGTGGATCGATGAGGGCCATTACACCGCCTGCCTCGTTGTGGTGATTCGCGGCGCGGGTACCGGCAACAAGATCCTGCTGAACCGCGATTCCCTGGTCATCGGGCGTGCCGACGATGCCGACCTGGCGCCACTCCAAGGCGGGCGTTTCGCGGCGCCATGCGATCGTCGAAAGGGTGGGACGAACAGGCGTTCCGGATCAAGGATCTCGGCAGCACCAACTGGTATCCTGCATCAATGCTGCGCGCGTCGACGAGGCTACCCTCATGACCAGGACGTCATCGCGATTGGCGAAACGCGGCTCAAGTTCCTCCTCCGCTGACAGCCCTGAGCAGCCCTATTACGAAGCGCTTCTACAGTCAGAAGCAGCGACGACGCGCCGCAGGTCTACAACAGCACCCACTTCACTCGCCTGAAGGAGGAGCTGCGGCGCCACCGCGTGATTGATGCGCCGCCCAGCCCAGTGATGCTGGATGTCGACCACTTCCAGCGGCTCACCGACACCATGGCGGCACCGGTCGGGGACGCGGCGCTGGTCCACCTGGTGGCCTGGTCAGGTCGACGCATCCGCGACAGCGATGCGCCCTGTCGCTACGGTGGCGAGGAGTTCGCGCTGATCCCGCCGCAGACACCCACCCAGCAGGCGCTCGAAGTGGCCGAACAATTGCGCGCGCTGGTCGCGATCGCGCCGCCGCAGCACGCCGACAAGGTGATCAACATGACCATCAGCCTGGGCATCAGCGACGCGGCCGACCTCGCCACCGTGCCGGAAGCGATGATTCAACGCGCTGACCGGGCGCCTATCACGCCAAACGCACCGGGCGGAACAAGGCGGCCTGTCATGAGCCGGGAATGGACGCGGATTGAACGTGCGGCCCGCTCAGCGTGGTCATTCCCGCCCTTCAGTTTCTCGTAAGAAACCAGCACCTCATCGAGCTGCTGGCCGGGTCGCGAGGCGCGGCTTTCGATCGCCCGGCAGGTTTCGATCGCGTCACCACTTCCCGCTCGACCTGGTGCCGCTGGTGGTGCCACCATGATACCGGGTTCATGCCGTCCCGCCACGTCACGCCGACCTGGCCGATGACCTCCGGGCATGGCGAGTGCCGGTACCAGACGCCTCCGCGGCGGAGCAGCGGAAGGACATCTGGTTCTGCGGCGGCGGGCGCGGCTTGCGGTTCGCAGGCGGTATCGGCGGGCGCGTCACCGTGCTGAGCCGTCGCAGCATCTGCATGGCTGCCCAAGGGCAACCTTGGCCTCTGGCGGTGGCTTGAGGATGATCCGGCCCCTCGGCGCGCACTTCTCCTCCTGCGTCAGCGTCACCACGTGGGCGGAAGGACCTGTTCCTCGCCCCGCGCCCTCGCCGGGACAGGCCTGGGCGTCCAGGTAGCCACCCTGCCATCCGCGTCCGACGCACTTCAGCACCCGGGTTTGGGACCACGCGGCCCGACCCGGCGCTCCGAGTCCGATGATCGGAGCAGCAGAACCAAGGGCGCGCGGCGGGTCATCAGCCGCCTCCAGAGGGTGCGGTGCGTAACGCTTTGAGTCGCGATGCGCCTCAGGTGCGGACGACCGTGCGCCAGACTGGCGACCCAGGTCCGAACCGATCCGACCGGCAGCGAGTTGAGTCGGTTCCTCGAGCCGCGCGCGCGCGACAGTGCGTCGGCACGCAGTTCCGCTGACGGCCCTCAGCCTGGTTGCTCACGGCGCGCGCGAAGGTCGGCACACCTCACCAGATCACTTCCGCCATCACGGATCTGATCGAACGCCAGGCGTCCATCGAACATACCCAGGGGAACTGAGCGACTGACCGTCTGACAGAGAGGTCAGCTGACAAGTCGACAAGGTACCGTCGCGCTGCCGCAGTATTCACGGACCTGCAGTCAACGACAGGCGTGCATGCGCGGATCCCATCATTCTGCCGTCGCGACGCCGCGACCGCACGCCACCGCAGGCTTGCGGCCTGAGATCCCCGGCGCGGAGAGACGTCGCCCTGCAACCCGGCCTTTTGAGTGCGGCCTCATCCGCTCGGGGTTCACGACGTGCCAGTTTCGATCGCGGGATCGAATGGGGTTGCTGATGAGGCTACACGGCCTTCGCCCTGTTTGATGGCGATACGATGGTAGCGAATGTCCGCGCACGCGCATGCGCCTGGTGCTCGACAGCGAAGAGCGCCGTGGCTGGCAGCTCGGCGCGGTTTGCACCCGTTCCGAGTACCGCGGGCGCGGCCTCGGCCCGGCACCTGCTGGACCTCGCGCTGGCCGGGTGCGGCGGCGAACGGTGCTGCTGTTCGCCAATCCGACGTGGCGCGAACCCTATCCTCGCTTCGGTTTTGCGCCGCGCGAGGAATGGATCTTCGAAGCCGCCCATGCGGCGGCGCCGTCCGGCCCGCCCCGCGCCAAGCTCCAATCCGGCCGATCCCTTCGTGCGTGCGCGAATCCGCCAGCTCGCCGCCGATGGTCGCCCCGGCAACACGCGCTTCGACGCGCGCGGGCACGGTGACATCGCGCTCTGGGCTCCTCGCCAATGGTTTCGTCACGGCGCTGCGCGAGCCGCAGCCAGGGGACTTTGGTGTTCTGCACGCAACAGGGGGAATGCCTGCGTGTACAAAAGAGGTGCTTTCGGATGGCGATGTCGACCCCAGTGGGTTGATCCCTTCCCTGATCGATGCGCTAGTCAGCCGGCTGCGCTTCGACTTCACGCCCCGAGCGCCTGCGCCGCAGGCGCGTGCGGTGGCCCCGGACCTGACCCGATCTGTGGCAAAAAGCGTTTTTGCGCCGCGCGCAGACCCCGGCTTCCGAAACCCCGCCCAGACCTGAGTGTTCGCGTCTTCCCGTGCCGGCGAGGATTGAAGCCCACCCCGAGGGCACGGCGGGCCCAAGCGCACGGAGCACCACACTAGTCGACTCTGACGCTGAACGCTTCTTTGCAGCGGATCACGCCCGGCGCGCCAGCGTCACCGCGTTGCGCGTGATCGAGAGCATGCCCTGCTTCTGTGCGAGGTCGGATCGCATCGACGTCACGCCCGGTACGATCAGCCGGTTGATTTCCGGGTGACCTCCAGGGTTCGCAGATGCCGATCCAGCCCTGATGCCGCGGCCCTCACACTTGGGGCAGCCCTTGCCGATGTAGAACACTACGTCGGCGGCGACGCCCAGGGACCTTGCGTACGTGTAGTCCACTGGCCCGGGCACCTTGCAACACTTGCAGTTGCGCCGACCCAGGCGCTGCGCCAGCACGCCGAGCATGGTGGACTTGAGCAGGAAGGGCAGCACGCCGATGTCAAGCAGGCGGGTGATCGTGGTCGCCGCGTTGTTGTGTGCAGGGTGGAGAACACCAGATGGCCGGTCAGCGCGCTTTCCACCGCGATCTCGGCGGTTTCCCTGGTCGCGAATTTCGCCCACCATGACCACGTCCGGATCGTGGCGCAGGATGTTGCGCAGGGTCCGGGCGAAGGTCAGGCCGGCGACGCGGTTGGATCTGCACCTGCAGCACGTCTTCGATCTTGGCCCCGACTAGTTCCCGACCGTGATGATGTTGACGGTTGCCCCGTTTATGGCATTCGAGCACCGCCGCATAGAGCGTGGTCGACTTGGCCTGAGCTGGTGGGGCCGGTGACCAGCAGCATGCCCGGGCCGCGGCTGAGGATGTCGCGGAATAGTTGCTCGTCGCGCGGACCGAAACCGATCTCGGCCACGCTGCGCTGGCTGAAGGCGGTATTCAGGATGCGGATCACCACCGCTTCGCAGTTGATTGTCGGGATCACCGAGATGCGCAGGACCACTTCCATGTTGCCGCTGGTCACGCTGCGCGTCCATCCTAAGGCACGCGGTGCTCGGCGAGGTTCACCTCCTCCGATCACCTTGATGTGGCTGACGAAGGCCGGCAGCAGGATGCGCAGGAAGCGGCGCACCGGCATCAGGTCGCCGTCGATGCGGTAGAGCATCTCGAAGGTTTCGAGCCCGGCCGCAGGTGGATGTCCGATGCGCGCCGCTGGACTGCGGCGTCGATCAGGTCGGCGACCACCCTGACCACCGGCTGCTCGACCGACAGCCGTTCCGCCTCCTTTTTGGTGCATTTCCGCACTGCCGAGGCGTGGGTCCAGGCCGAGGCGTTGCACCATCGCCTCGTCTTCGCTCTTGCCGAACTGGCTGGAGAGTGCCAGGCGGATCACGTTAGCGGGCGAGGATCGGGACCACCCGCCCTGCGCGACCATGAACCCGATCGCGCTGATGGTCTCCCGGATTGCTGACCACCACCGCGAGCAGGTCCACATTGCGGTCAGAGCAGGGGCCGCCAGGCGTCGCGAGACGGGTGCCGAGAACATGTCGCACGCGATCGGGTCTACCTCCGCGCGTCGCCTTCGAGCAATGGCAGGCCCAGGTTGGTCGCGCGCTCGACCACCGTGCCGAGTTCCGGACCGTCCTGGCGCAAGGCCATTCGGGTCGGCGACGCTGATCAGCTTGATCCTTCAACCTAACTAAGCGGGGTGCGTCGTCCACTTTCGAGCCAGCGCCGCACATCGCCAAGGTTGGCGAGCAGCACGATGCGCGGCGATGGTCCTGCGCTGCCCACGCCGCGCGCCCTTCGGCAACGGCCAGACAGCCTCTCGCCCCTGCTGTTCATCCTGCCGCCCACACCCCCGTCGTCCGGAGACAGCTAATGGCCTGCGTCAGCGGTTGACCAGTGTCAACCACGGTCCCTCTGCCCTCCGGCGAAGGGACGAGCTTCGAGCTGCGGGCAGAATTCCCCGCGGAGGTGCGCAGGCCGTGTGCGCGCAGCGGGCTGCGGCGCGCTGTGCCGGTGAAGCGCTGCGCGCCACAACGGGCTCACGCAGCGGCGGGGCTTCATCCCCGGCAGGTCGGATCCTTCGCTGACTGACCTCATTCCGAAGCCGCCGGCGAACACGCCGTCTGTAGCAGACGCGGCGCCGCCGCCGTCCAGTTCGCGGAAAAAGGCCAGTAGCGCGTCGCGTTCGCCCTGTGGCAACGGCAGCAGCGCCGGTGTGGCTGCGCCTGCGTGAGTGGTCGGCGTGCGCGACGAGGATCTCGTCGATGGCGGCGTACCCAGTTGTTGGTTTCCAGTCTCGATGGGTCCACGGGGGCGCTTGGCATTCAACGGCATTGTTCTCGATGCGGTGCATCGCTCCAGTTCGTGCCGCGCCAGTTGGGGTCGTTGTCGCTGGCGGCGAGCGCCTGCGCCGGCAGGGCGACGCCGTTGACGCGCACCGTCAGGGCTCTGGTCCATGGGGCGCCGCGCGCGAGCTGCTCTGGCGCAGTTCGATCGCGCTGTTCGCCCGGCCGGGCCGCCGTCGACGCCGGTGAAGCGGCAGCAGATCTGGCCTGGGGCTTCCAGGCTCACGTAGGCGCGGGTCGGCGCACCAGGTCGTCGTTGTTGAGCTCGACGAAGCTGTTGACCAGCGCCGCGCCACCGAGGCGTTGGCGGACTCGGCGGCGAGCGTGATCGCCGGTCACCCGGAACACGTCTTCGAGCGTGGGCGCCGAGCCGTCGTGGAAGTAGGGAGCGCTGGCAAACGCCCCGCGCAGGGTCGGTGCCGATGCCGGTCAGCGGGCCGCCGAGGCGACCGCCGCTGCTGGCGCGCAGGTGCCGACATCGCGCAGCACCGGAGCTGCCGGCGGCACTGTCGGTGTACCGCGGCGGGGTGTGGCAGCCGGCGCAGCCTTTCGCGCTGGAAGATGGTCTCGCCCTGGATGCCCAGCGCCGTCGGCTGGCCGTTGGTCTGCCGGTGGGGGCCGCGCGGCAGGAAGGCGTGCGTGAGCGAGGCCACATAGGCGGGTGCGTCGAGATCGGCGCTCAGGCCGGCCTTCGCTGGCCGAGCGGCGCGCTGGTCGCGGCGAAATCGGCGTCGGACGGGAAGCCGCTGCCGCCGAAGGCGCCGCGGATGTCGTTCTCGAAGTCCTGGATCTCGTCGAAGTTGGCGCTCCAGTGCACGCGCCGCGGGCGAGGCCGCCCGCGGCCATTCAGCATCGTGGTGTTGCGCAGGCCCTCGCCGCGGCCGGTGAAGTCCCAGCTGCGGCCGTCGTCGCCGCCGTCGAGGTGGCAGGTGGCGCAGGACAGATAGCCTTCGGCGCTCATGCGCGGGTCGCCCGCGTGGTAGAAGATCCGCTTCCTGCCGAGCACCGCGCTTGCAAGCGCTTCGTTCGCGACCGTCGGGACGCTGGTCGAAGCCACCTGCAGCGAGCCCTGCGCGTACAGCGCCTGGGTCTGTAGCACTGTGACCGTGCGGCCCATGAAGTCGTGCACGAAGGTGCGCCCGGTGGTGGGGTCCGCGCACACGCCCTGCGGCGCGGCGCCGGTGGGCAGGCGCGTCACCAGCGCGCCCAGGCCGGTGTTCGCATCCAGCGCCAGCGCGTCCAGCACCAGCAACTCGTTCATGCCCTGAAGCGTGACCAGCAGGTAATCGCCGAGCGGCGAGAAGGCCACCGCGCTGGCCGAGTCGCTGTTGTCGATGTCGATCGCGCGGGGCGAAAGCGTTCGGCGACGCTGGCGCCGGCGGGATCGATCTCGACCAGCAGGTTGCGCACGGTGTTGTCCTGGTCGAGGTCCTGGCTGGGGTGGATCAGCTCGCCGCGCTCGCTGTTGGGCTTGGTGCCCGGCACGAAGGCGCGCGCGCTGCGCGGCGAGATCGCGATGGCCGCCAGCTGGTTCGCAACGCCCTTGCCGCCGGCGGTGGTGTCGCGGTTGGCGTCGCCGCCGATCTTCGGGATGCTGATCGCGCGCGTCAGGGTCATCGTTGCGGCGTTGATGTCCCAGACCTCGCCGTGGTGCTGCGGCGACAGGGAAGCGCGTGACCAGCACGCGCGCCGTCGGCGGAGACCGCGAGTCCACGCGGGTTCGGGCCGAGCGCCAGCGCGCCGGTCTGGGCGCGGGTGGCCCACGCCGTAGCGGCGCAGCTCGCCGCGGCCGCCGAGCGCCACGTAGGCGCTCGCGCCGTCCGGCGACAGCGCCAACCCAGCCGGCGCGCTGCCGTAGCCGGTGTCGATGGTGTCGATGATCGCGCCGGTGACTTCGTTGTGGATGCGGATGCGGTCGTCGTCATGGCAAGCCACCCACAGCTGACCGCCTGGCGTGCGCGCGAGCGCGCGGGTCGTCGCAGGTGGCGTGCTCGGCCAGCTTCTGCAGGGCTGTCGGCATCCAGCGCGCTGATCGTGTCGCCGTCCGGATTGACCGTCCACACGCGCCGGTTCGGCCCATCGCACAGGATCGGCGCGCTCGCCGTCGGGCGCGCCGCCGGCAATGGGGCGAGCACGGTCACGACGCGCGTGCGGCTGGCGATCACGCCCGACGAGTCGCGCACCTGCACGCTGGCGCGGTAGTGTCCGGGCTGGGCGTAACTACGCTGCGCCAGCGTCGCCGCCCCAGGCGGTGCGCGGCGAGCCGTCGCCGAAGTCGAAGCGGTACTGCAGCGTGTCGCCGTCGGGATCGCTGGCCTGCGTGGTGAAATCGACCAGCGCGCCGGGTGAGGCGGGTAGGGCGTGGCGCTGAAGGCGTCGACTACCGGCGGCCGGTTGCCGCCGACGCTGAGGCCGGTCGAGAAGGTGAACGCATACGGCGCCATCGCGTTGCCGGCGGCGTCGCGGATGCCATCCAGCCGTACCTCGTAGCTCTGGTTGGCCGCCAACGGAGCATTCGGCTGGAAGGTAAACACATCGTCGAAGGCGTAGGTCCAGCGTCCGGCGAGCGGCGCGCCGAAGGTGCCCGGGCCGGTGACCGGGCGCACCATGAAGGACTGGCCGTTGACGATCGACAGGGTGTCCAGGGTTTCGTGGATCAGCAGGCTGATCGGTGCGCCGGTCGGGTAGCCCGACTGGCCCGCGCGCGGGATGTGGAAGGCCACCGATGGCGGGCGCGCGTCCGGCGCCGCCTGGTACGCGAAGATCGCCCAGCCCTGGCCCGGATCACCCACGCCACCGGTGACCAACAGGTTTCCGAGCGGCAACGCGAACTGGCTGGTGTCGACGCCGTTGGAGATGGTGGTGAACTGGCGCACCGAGCTGCGCGTGCGCATGTCGATCTTGTGCTCGCCGATGAAGGCGTACTCGTCCTGGAACTGCGCGTACATCGCGCCCGAGGACCCGTTCGGGCGCGCCAGCGGACGTCGGCAACAAAACGCAGCGCGGTCGGATCCGTAGCATCCACCACGCGCGCATGCCGTTGCCGCCGCCGTCGTTGTAGGGAAAACGATGCAGAGCTCGCCATCGTTGCCCCCACAGCTCCGGCCAGTAGCCACCGGGGCCGCCATGGCGCAACACGTCCAGCAGCACCGGCTGCTGCGGATTGCTGACGTCGTAGGTGGCCACCCCGGTGCGGCTCTGGTCGGAGGCGTAGATCAGCAGGTTGCCGAGCAGGAAGGGATGGCCGATGACGCCGGTCTGGCCGAGGTGGTCGAAGGTGGCTTGCAGCGTGCTGCCTGGCGAGCCCGGCGGTCCGTTGCGGTAGATCCGCGCGAGCCCACCGACTGCGTTGTAGCTCCACCAGGTGTCCTCGATGTACCACGGCTGCTGCAGGATCCCGCGCACGCCGACACCGAAGGGGCCGGACTCGGCGCGGGTCACACCCGGGGATGCCGGTTTGGGCGCGGAAAAGACCAGTCGAGGCCGCCGGTTTCGTTGTCGTTGTCGGCGCCGATCACCAGGAAAGGTCCGGTTGCGCCGGTCTCCATGCGCTGGCCGAGGTGGAAATAGCCGTGCGCATTGACCGGCTGGCGCGTGGTCCCGAGCGTTCCCTGCGCGTTCGCCGGCGCGTTGACGATGTTGCGCGGGTTGGCCGGGTCCATCAGGTTCCACATCCGCACCTGCAGGTTCGGATTCGGATTGCTCGACGGACTCTCGGGAATCGTGAACAGCACGCCGTTGTGCCAGGCGATGATTGCGCCGCGGCCATCGCCGGTGCCGAAGGGGCCGGCGATCAACGCGCCCTCGGTCCGCGCGACATTCGGGAAGCCGATGCCGCTGGGCCATTCTGGTCGTGGTCGATTGCGAATGCGCGGCGCTGGCGCAGGCGGCGAGGCAGGCGGCGGTGGCGAGGCGAGGGCGCGTCATGGCGTGCGTCCGGCAGGCCGGCGGGGTGCCGGCATGCAGAGTACGCAATCGGCCGGCCGAAACGACAGTCCGCCGGTCGGGTCCGATGCGGACGCCGGGTCAGTCCCAGCGCCCGACCAGCACCAGCGCCGCCAGCGCCAGCCAGATCGGCGCCGTCAGGTAGTGGAACGGGCGGTTGTCGGCGGCCGCATCGAGCGTGCGCTGACGCGGGTCGCCGAGGAAGGCGACGATCTCGTCGCGCATGCGCAGCGCGTCGCCCTGGTCCCAGCGCGTCAGCACCTTGCGCCCTTCGCGGGTTACCAGCGCCACCCGGCGGTGGATGGTCACATCGCCGTTGTGGTCGACGTCGGTGCGCTCGTCGAGTTCGGCGCCCTGCAGCGTGCCCGGCGCCAGCAGCACGCGCTCGCTGACCCACAGGCGGTCGTGCAGCACCTCGCAATGGATGACCCCGGGCGTCCGTTCGCAACGCAGGGTGGTGCGTTCGGCGCTCTCCAGCAGCCAGATCGCCAGCGCCAGGAAGGGCAAGGCGCCGAGCAGCCGCCAGGCGCTGAACTGGCGCCACCGGATGCGCCCGTCGGCGCGCGCCAGCGACAGCAGCGTGTAGCCGCAAATCAGCGCGCTGAACCCGGCCAGCGCAGCGTAGGCCAGCCACCAGAGGATGCTCATGCGCCATTGTCGGGTACGCCAGGGGCCGCGCCAAGCATTATCCGGGCGGCTGATTCCGCGGTAGCGCCGGCCCAGCCAAAGTGCCAGCGCCAGCCACAGCGCCGACAATGGCGCCGCCACCCAGGCCAGCCCGGCGATGCCGAAGCCCGCCCAGGTCACCAGCGCGCTGCTCCACGCGCCCAGCTGGTCGCCGGTGCGGTAGACCACGGTGTCGACCAGGTTCTTGGCCTTGTACTTCTCCGCGCGCGAGGGGCACGAACAGCGCCTCGCGCGCGGGCGCGAGAAGGCGAAATTGCTGACGCGGCGCGCCACCGTGAACACCACCACGGCCCCGAGCACCGGCCAAAGACCCAGACCGGCGAATCCGACCAGGCTGACCAGCGGAAGCGCCGCCAGGGTCAGGCCGACACCGAGGCGCCCCATCAGGCGGCCGGTCAGGAACAATTGCAGCACCAGGGTGAGCGTGTTGACGATCAGGTCAACCTGGGCGAACCAGCGCGTCTGCGCCGCGCGCCCGTCGACCATGGCATCGACCACCTGCGCCTGCAGGAAGTAGAGGAAGGTCGAACCCACCGTGTACAGCAGCATGTAGCCGCAGATGCCGAGCAGGTAGGGCGACCGAACCGCGGCGCGCAAGCCGTCGAGTGCGCCACCGCCGACCGGGGTTTCCGTCGCAGCGGCGCCCGGGGCCCGCGGCGCGCGCCGATCGAAGGCGCGCAGGCACCAGACGGTGGCTTCGAGCATGCCGAGCGAGCAGCAGCAGCGCCGGCTGGCCGAGAAGGTCCACCAGACCGGCGGTCAGCGCGCCGCCGGCCACGGCGCCCAGCGTGGCTCCGGCGGCGATGATCCCGTACAGCCGGCGCGAGGACTCGCCGCGCCAGGCGTCCGCCATCAGCGCCCAGAACACGCTCAGGGCGAACAGGTTGTAGACGCTGACCCAGACGAAGAACACCCGCCCGGTCCACACCGACGAGCTTTCCGGCAGCGCCACCAGCGCGATCCAGAAACCCAGCAGGCACAGCATCAGCGCGCGATAGCAGATCGCCACCACGGTCAGCCGCGGAAAGCGCGAGACCAGTGGCGTACAGCGGATTGACCGCGAACATCGCCAGCAGCGTGGCGGTGAAAAGCCATGGCAGGTTGTCCACACCACCGGCCACGCCCATCTGGTCGCGGATCGGGCGCAGGATGAAGTAGCCCGCCATCAGCAGGAACACGCTCATTGCCGCCAGCGCCGGCGGCTCCTCGCGGCGCACGCTCGAGCATCTGGCGCCAGACGCTGGACTCGGGCTGGCTCACGGGTGGCCGCCGCAGCGCGCTGTCACGGTGAGGTGTCGATACATGCAGGCCTGGCGATGGGCAGTGGGCGCAACACCAGCGGATGCCTGCCGCAGGTGCGCATCGCCCGGAAGTCAGGCGGCGCTCAGGGCCACGACCAGCGTAGCCCGGCGGTACGCGCGCCAGGGCGTTCCCCGGGTGCTTAGCAAGTCCTCGGCGGTGAATCGCTGCGCGATACAACGCCCTACGCCGCAGTTTGCGTCCGGTCAGAGCGCCGCCGTCAGTACCGCGCTCGATGTCGACCACGTTCAGCAACGGCTCGCCGGCGACATAGCGCCGCAGGTTCTCGGCGACGAGCACCTGGTAACGCTCGTTCTGAGCGTCCGACTGCGCCGCCACGTGCGGCGTGATCACCACATTGTCCATCGCCCACAGCGGGTGGCCGGCGGGCAGCGGCTCGGGATCGGTGACGTCGAGCCCGGCGCCGGCCAGGTGGCCGCTCTCGAGCGCGGCGACGAGGTCGGCGGTCACCGCGCTGCGCCCGCGCGCCACGTTGATGAAATAGCCGTCTGGCTTCATCGCAGCGAAGAAGGCGGCGTCGAAGATCCCGGTGGTCTGCGGTGTCAGCGGCGCGGCGTTGACCACCACGTCGGCTTCCGCGGCAAAAGCCAGCAGGTCCTCCGGCAATCCCACCTTCGCGACGAAATCCGGGCCTTCGCGGCTGCTGTTGCGGGTGGCGATGACGCGCATGCCCAAGCCATGCGCGAGGCGTGCGACCTCGGTGCCGATGCCGCCGAGACCGACCAGCAACATGGTGCGTCCGCCCACCTCACGCATCCCGGCACGCGGGGCGCCATCGCGCGCCCATTCGCCGGCCGCCTGGTTGCGGCCGTGCACGCTGAGGCCGCGGGTCAGGGCCAGCAGCATCGCCATCGCGTGCTCAGCGATCGGCTGCGCGCTGGTACGCTGCATGTTGCTCAGCGTCAGGCCGCGCTGCGCCAGTCCCGGTACCGCCACGCAGCGCTCGACGCCGACCGACAGCGCCTGGAACCAGTGCACCGACGTGGCCTCGGCCAGCAGGGCCGGATCGCAGGGTCCGATCACCACCTGCGCGCCGGCGAGTTGCGCCTTGCGCGCCTCGCCCTCGGCCAGTGCCTCCACCTTGGCTTCCGGCGCGAGGGCATGCAGTGCAGCGAGCTGCGCGTCATCGGCGTAGGCGACCACGACCAGTCCCGGCGCCTTCCAGCCCGGCAAGTCGCGCGAGGCGGTCTTCGCCTCGGCCAGGCCGAACTGCTGGATCAGCGCGGTGGCGCGCGGATCCGGGGCGCCGGCTTGCGCCTGGGTCCAGAGCGCGAGCAGGCAGGCCAGAAGGCTGGAAGGACGCGCCCGTGACGGGCGGGTGCGGGGTGGGCTGCGCGACATGGGAATCCCTGATCGTGGCGTACTGCGCAGGTTAGCGCGGGCTGGCCGCCTGCGGGCGTTCCAGTCTTGCCGGCGCGATGGCCCCGCGCAGGCGTGCACCCGCGTCCAATTCAGAGGACCTGTACGCCGCCGCTGCTGCTGCCCTGCGCAAGGGCCTGGAATAGCGAGCCGACGTCGAAGCCGTCCTGTCCCTCGACGATCTGCCCGTTGGCGAAGCGCAGCCAGGTGATGCCGTCGAAGCGTACGCGCCGGCCGCAGGCGGGCAGCCCGAGCGAATCGCCCTGATGGGTGCCGTGCATGCGCCACCGTACCACCACCTGCTCGGCCTCGGTGACCGTGCCGAGCACGTCGAAGCGCATGTCCGGGAAGGCTGCGGAGAAGGGCTCGAAGACTTCGCGCAGCCATGCGTCGCGGCCCTCGATCACGCGCCCGGCGGCCTCGCCGCGGGTGTCCTCGGCCATCCATTCGGCAACCAGCGCGCGGTCCTTGTTCGCCCACACTTCAGTGAACCAGCGGCGCGCGCGGTCGGTGATGTCGGTGTCCATCGGTGGGCTCCAGGTGGGTTCGGGACACCGAGCATAGCCGCGGAAACCTTCAGTTACGCTTCTGCTTCGGATCCTGTCCGCCGGGCGTGGACGCACTCAGCCCTCGAAGCCGTTGGCGTACACCCGTTGGGCGGCGGCGGGCTCCACCGGGACGCCGACTTCAAGCAGCGCCGCATAGCCGACCTGGTTGTCGCCGGCAACCGTCGCGAGCTGGTGGATTCCGCCGTCATCGCCGAACACGTTGTCGCTGGCCAGGCTGAGCTGGTTGAGATTGCTGGTGGCGGCTGGGTACAGCGCGGCTTGCGCGTAGACCGCGCGGCAGGCGGTTTCGGGCAGCGCCAGTTGCGAAGTCCGCAGGGCATTGCTGCCGCTGGTGGCCGCGGCCAGCGAAGCGAAGACCTCGAAATGCATGTGCGGCCAGCGCCCGGGGTAGCAGCCCGGGAAGATCGTGGTGAAATGGATTTCGCCGCTGGCATCGCTGACCTGGACCCCGCGCAGGTAGTTCTGTGCCGTGATCCCGCCTCGAGTACATCGAGTAGCCGCCGGCGGCATTGCAATGCCACAGATAGACCGCCAGCCCGGTCAGCGGCGCACATCCGCCCGTGCTGCTGACCAGGCGCAAGGTCACCGTGAGCAGGGTCCCGACGGCGAGCGTGCTGCCGGAATCGCCGAAGCTGGCCCGGATGTCGCTGCGCACGATGCCGCTCTGGGTCAGCGCATTCGGCCCGTTGCTGCCATCGCCCGGATATGGGCCGCCGGTTTCGGACGGGATCAGGACGCAAGCCATGCCGCGTGCGGGCATCAGACCAGCAGCGGCGGCGCCGCCGAGCCAGCCCAGCAGGCGTCGTCGTTGCAGGCGTTCGCGCTCGGCGAGGACGCGCAGGGTGGTGGCGAGCGGTGCATCTGCATCGGGCAGCACGGACATGGACATGACAGGCTCCATCTGGGCACAAGCACAATGTGCCACTGAAGGACGGCAGCAAATTCCAGCGACCGAGGAACCATCGAGGACAAACTTTGCAGGCCCGCGGTGGTGGTCCGTGCGGGACATTGGTCGCATGCTGGACGCAATAGCGCAGGCTCGCACGGAGGAATGGATGACGTCCGGAGACCGTTTCGCGCAGAGTTGGCGGCGCGCCTGGCAAGGGGTCAGCGCCAAGGGCGACGGCGTGGCCTGGCGCGACGCCCTTCTCCGGCGTTACGCGGAGCCGCATCGCCACTACCACACCCTGCAGCACCTCGACGAATGCCTCGCCGGGTTCGAGGCCGTTGCCGGCCAGGCGCAGCAACCTGCCCTGGTGGAGCTGGCGCTGTGGTTCCACGATGCGATTTACGAGGTCCGCAGCAGGCGCAACGAAGAGGCGAGCGCCGACTGGGCGCATCAAGTCCTGCGCGGCGCCGGGGTGACCGAGGAGGACGCCCGAGGGGTGCATGCGCTGGTGCTCGTCACCCGTCACGACAGCTTGCCGCAGGATGCCGACGCACGACTGCTGGTCGACATCGACCTGTCCATCCTGGGCGCCGCACGCGCCCGCTTCGACGAGTACGAATGCCAGATCCGGGCCGAGTACGCGCATGTCCCGGGCCTGCTTTTCCGCTTCAAACGTCGCCAGATACTGCGCGCCTTTCTCGACCGGCCCTGGATCTACGCCACCGAGTACTTCCGCAGCAGGCTGGAGATTCCTGCACGCGAGAACCTGGCGCGCGCCCTGAGCGGTGCCCCGGGCTGATGCCTATCCCTCGTCCAGTTCGAAGCGAAAACCCGAACCGTAGACCGAATGGATGGCGTCCAGCCCGATCTCGTCCAGCTTGCGGCGCAGGTTTCGCACGTGACTGCTCAGTGTGCGCTCGGCCACGATTCGATGATCGTCGTAGGCTGCCGCCAGCAGTTGCTCGCGGGTGCAGATGCGTCCGCGCCGGCGCAGCAATCGTTCCATGATGCGGAACTCCACGGGCGTCAGCGCCACAGTCTGGCCGGCGCAGCGCAGTTGCATGCGCTCCTCGTCCAGCAGCAGGCTGGATTCCGCGGCGGGTTCCTGCGCCCCGCGTGCCCGCCGCAGCACGGCGCGCAGCCGGGCACCGACTTCGCGCAGGCTGTAGGGCTTGCAGATGTAGTCGTCGGCGCCGAAATCGAAGCCCAGCAGGCGGTCGATCTCCTCGATCCGGGCGGTGGCCATCAGCACCGGCACGCTGCTCGATTCGCGCAGCTTGCGCAGCAGCGTCAGGCCATCCTCGCCCGGCAGCATGACATCCAGCAGCAGCGCGTCGGGCGTCTCCTCCCGCACGCGCCGGAGCACTGCGCTGCCATGATGCTCGATCAGTGCCTCGTAGCCCTCGGCCTGGAGGTAGTCGCGCAGCACCGCCGCGAGCTTGGGCTCGTCCTCGACGATCAGGATGCGTTCGCGCATGTTCCAGCAAGCTCCAGCGGCAGGGTGATGTCGACGTGCAGTCCACCGAGTTCGGATGGGCGCGCGCTGATGCGCCCGCCATGCGCATCGATGATGGCGCGGGCGATGGCCAGGCCGAGGCCAGAGCCGCCATGCAGGCGCGAACGCGCCGGGTCGGCGCGGTACCAGCGGTCGAACAATCGCGGCAGGTCGGACTCCGGCACGCCGGGCGGACTGTCATCGAGTTGCAGGCGGGCTTCATTTCCGGCGCGTGACAGGCGCAGCCGGATCGTCCCGGGCGCGTCGGTATAGCGGCCGGCGTTCACCAGCAGATTGTCCAGCGCCTGCGCCAGCCGCCGGCGGTCGGCGCGCACCGGTAGGGGTTCGCCGCTGTCGTCGTTGTCCAACGTCAGTCCGGATTGGCGCAGCCGCGGGCGGTGGCGATCGGCCGCATCGGCGGCGGCATCCGCGAGGTCGATCGACCCGAAGCGGTATTCAAGCGCACCGGCATCCGCCAGCGTGAGCTGGTTGAGATCCTCGACCAATTGGGTCAACTGGTCGATCTCCTGCTGCAGCGAGGCCACCGCGGCGGCATCGAGCGGGCGCACGCCGTCGGCCAGCAGGTGCAGTTCGCTGCGCAGCACGGTCAGCGGCGTGCGCAGCTCGTGGGCAACGTCCGCGCTCCAGCGCTGGCGCGACTGGCGGGCCTGCTCCAGGGCCTCGGCCAGCCGGTTGAAATCGCGCGCGAGTGCGCCGATCTCGTCGCCACGGTGAGCATCGCAGCGATGTCCGTACTCGCCCGCGGCGAGTCGGCGCGCACCCTCTGCCAAGGCGTCCAGCGGCTGGCGCAGGCGTCGCGCCAGCGCGAAGGCCAGCAGCAGCGACAGCAGCAGCACGCAGGCTGCGGCGTAGAGCGCGCCGCGCAACTGCTGGCGCGCGAACTCGCTTTCGGCGCCGGCCGGCAGGCTGGGGAGTGCAGCGATCCGCAACTCGCCGATGGCGCGCCCGTCGGCGCTGAGCGGAAGGCGCAAGCGGGAGCTGGCGACATCCGCGTTCCCGGCGACATAGCTGCCGTCGACATCGAACAGCCCGAAGCGGGCGCCGATGCTCATGTCGTCCGGCCGCGGCCCCGGACCGCGCCCGCCCGCAGACTGAGGGCCCCGCGCCCTGGGGTCTGCGCGCATCTCGGGCATCGGCCCATGCGCGGGCGCTCGCTCTTGCGCGGAGGGGCGCCAGTCTCCGGCGTGCCCGCCGCCTGCCGGCGGGTTTCCCGGTCGCTGGCGCGGCTCGGGCGGACCATCCTGTCCGTCCGGCGACACCAGCCCGCCCATCCGGCCGCGATTCATGCGCAGGCGCTCCCAGCCGCCCTCGTCGGCATGCAACTGGACCAGACGACGACCCACCTGCTGCGCCTGGCCGAGCGCGATCGCATCCAGGTAGTCCGAGAATCCGCGCGCAAAGCTCCATTGCTGCCAGGCCAACTGGCCGACCAGGGCTGCCGTCGCGAGCAGCGCCAACGCAAGGAACAGGCGCTGCCAGAGCTTCAAGCAGAGACCCCCACGATCAGCGTCGCCACATAGCCGGTACTGGTGCTGCCGGCCACGTTCGCGAGCTGGTAGGACACGCCGTCGCGGAACACATTGTCGGCCTGGAAACTGGTCACCGAGGTGTTCTGGCCGCGCTGGGCATACAAGGTTGATGCATAGACCGCCTGGGTCACGTCCTGGGGGAAGGCCACCTGGGAGGTGATGATGCCGCTGCCGCTGGTACTTGCGCTCAGCCAGGCGCGGAAGTGGATATGGGTGATGCGGCCGGCGTACCAGCCCGGGTAGATCGTCTGGAACACCACCTGGCCAGCGGTATTGGTGGTCTGCACGCCGCGCATGAAGGTCTGTCCGGTGGCGTTGACGCCGCCGGTCTGGCCGCTGTAGCCGGAGTACACGCCATCCTTGTCGCAGTGCCAGGCGTACACCGCCGCACCCGCCAGCGGCGCGCAGCCGCGGTTGATGTCGACCAGCTTGAGGACCAGCGTCAGCGGCACGCCAGGCCGGCCCTCGGTGAGATCGCTCCGGCGCAGGGCGCTGTCGGAGAGCGCGGCCAGCAGCGGGTAAGGGCCCTCCGTCTCGCTCGGGATCAGTGCGCAGGTGCTTGAGAAGGCGCAAGCCCCCGGCGCCACGCCGGCGCGCACCAGGTTGATCGTGCCGCGCCGCCCGGCCAACTCGCCATTGCCGAACTGCCAGTTCAGAGTGGCCGCGTTGCAGCTCTGAAAGCTGAGTTCGGCGGTACCGATCGGCAGTGTGCTGACGCTGCCGGCCGTGGCGAAGCGCCCGCCGGTGGTCTGGTAGATCGTGAATGCCAGGCTGCGCTCGCCCGCTGCGGCCACCGCCTGCGCGGTGTACCAGCGTTGCTGCGAAGGATCCGCCGTCGGGGTGTCGGTATCGGCGTAGGTGTACCAGGCCATGAACGCGGCCGAAGCACTCGGGTTGTACTCCAGGATCAGGCCCTGGCCGGCGCTGTCCGGGTCGTACCAGGAACCGGAATAGGCGAAGTCGATGTCGCCGCTGCTGCCAGCATCCGCGCACACCACATTGGCGAGTCCGCGAGTCAGCGCCAGGCTGCCGCTGCGCCCGTCATCCAGGGTGAACCCGAAACGCGCCGAAGTACACGTGGCGAAGTCGATGCGCGCGCTGCCGACGCGTTGGGCGAAGGTCACCGGCGCACTGGCGAAGCGCCCGCCGGTATTGCGGTAGATCGTCAGGTCCACGGCGCTGGCACTGCCGCGGATCTCGCCCGAGAAGCTGTACCAGCGCTGCGCGGTGGTCCCGCCGGCTTGCGTATCGAAAGTGAACCAGCCGCCGAACAGCAGGCCCAGGCCCGCCCCGAGCAGGTCCGGGTAGACCTCGATGACGAAGCCCTGTCCGGGCATCGAGGCGTCGTACCAGACGCCCGTCAGGCCGCTCTGGTTGGCCACCCGGGGCTGCTGTCGCGCTGCGCGGAAGCGCGGGCAGCAGCAAGGCGCTGGCGCCAGCGCCGCCGAGCAGGCCCAGCCAACGGCGGCGGGACGGGACAGGGGTGGCAGACACCTTCGGCTTGGCATTCATCGCTGGTCCTCGGTCGGGATGACGCCTTGCACCCCTAGGCGCTCACTGCGCAATCGCCGCGCAGTGATCGAGGAGACTTCTTGCAGCCTGAGAGGCTTACGTTTCGTGACCGACGCATCGAGCCCGTCGACCGGCGCGGGCACCCACGCCGGCCGCCAAGGCTCAGCGGCTATTCGAAGCCGTCGGCGAACACGCCGGCGCACTGCGCGACCACGCTGCTGCCGGGTGTGCCCACATCGCCCGAGGTGGCGGCGTAGGAGCCGTAGCCGTCGCCAACGGTCGAGAGCTGCCAGGAGGCCAGCATGTTGAGTCCGACCGCATCGCAACCCACCTGGCCGCTGCGGTTCTGCGTGCGGATCGTCCCCGGATAGGTCTGGTCGCCGAACCACAGCCGGTCCTGCAGCGCGCCGCTCGCGTCGAACACGTGGATCTGGTCGTTGCGGCCAAGGTTGTTGCCGCCGCCCACGGTGCCGAAGGAGCCGATCACCTTGACTGACGGCGCGAGGTTCCACGCGGTGCGGAAGGCGGTCGCATCGGCGTCGGTGATGATCACCGATTCGCCGGGCTGCACCTGGCCGAAGGCCGACAGGCTGAAGGCACCTGCGGTGGCGTGGTCGTCGTCCAGGCTCCAGTCCGTCAGGTCGATGACCTCGCCGGTGGTGTTGGTCAGTTCGATGAACTCGCCGCTCGCGCCCGAGTACATCCACTCGCTGATGCGCATGCCCACCGGCGAGCCAGCGAAGAAGTCGACCACGCGCGCCGCGCGCTCGGTCTTCTCGGGGAAGAAACTCAGCGACGAATAGGTATTCGACGCGGTGGCCGAGACATACCAGCTCACGCGCTGCCCTGAGGTCCCGGCCACAGGTAGCGCGATGCCGTAGACGCCATCGCCCGGTGCGCCGTCGCCGGAAGCACCGTCGTCCAGCATCTGGGCACGCTGGTAGACGGCGCTGCGCGCGGGCCGGTAGTAGAGGTCCACCCGCGCCACGCCGCTGCCATTCGGGGCCACCGTGGCCGTGATGCTCACCGGCGTGCCCGGTGCCGGGAAATTGTTGCTCGCGGCGGCAGCGCTGATCGTGGGACCTTGTGCTGCCAGCTCCAGGGTGGTGTCGAGGAAGCTCGCGCGCTGCTCCACGAACTGCTGCAGGCCGATGATGTTGCCACCGCCGAGGCCGGCGATCGGCATGTTCACGGTCTGGGTGAAATTCTGCTGGAACAGGGTGTAGGAATAGAGCTTCTTCGGGTCCGCCTGCACCGCGGCCTCGATCAGCGCACGCTGCGCGTCGAAGATCGGGCCAAAGTAGGCCATGCTCATGTCGCGCCGGGCAACGCGGTAGTGGGCGAAGAAGCGCTGGCGCAGTTCCGGCACCGACAGCACCCGGTTCAGCACCGGCTTGTTAGTCTGGGTGAAGTTGCGCGTGACCACCCAGGCGGCCTGGGAGAAGGACTCGTTGGCATCGCGCGGGGTCAGGTGGGTGCGCCCGTCCAGCGGGTCGCGGTAGACCATGAAGTCGCAGCCTTTGTTGACGTAGCTGTCGTCGTCGGTGAGGAAGTTCTCCATCACCACCGACCAGGTCGACGGATCGATCGCGAAGACCGCATCGATCGCGGGCGTGTTCGACAGCGAGTAGTTGGTCACGGCATCGGTGACCGTGATCAGTGCCGCCAGCGGATCGGCCAGTCCGCCGGTCTGCTGGATCTCGTAGGCGGTGTAGCCCGAGGCGGCGGTGCCGTTGTAGCGCAGTCCCGGGCCGTTCGGATTGTTGGCGCAGTTGACGCGCATGCCGTCGGCGTTTTCGAAGTAGCGCCGGTACATGCGTTTGTCGGTGTGCTGGACATTGATGTAGACGCCCCAGTTCTCGCCGTTGAGGGTCAGCAGCACATGGTTGGCGCGCGGGTTGGGGACGAACTGCGCCACGTAGTTGTTGAACGTGACCTCGCGCATGAAGGTCGGGTCGCGGAAGCCGTTGTTGAGGTTCAACTCCTCATAGCCCCAGAGCTGCTGGTCGGGGTTGACGAAATCCATCTCGACCTTCAGCGAGAACTTGTCCGAGTCCGAGGGCAACGCGGTGTAAGAGGTATTGCCGCGGATGCGCACGCCGACATTCGGGAAGGTCTCGCCGGCGATGGTCAGGTCCGCGCCGATCAGCACCTGCGAGTTGTAGTTGTTGCGCAGGCGCTGTTTCCAGTCGGCATCGTGGAACTGCAGGTTGATGGTGCGCAGGACGGTCGTGTCGTAGAGGTCCTGGGCGGCGGCCGGGCGCGCGCCGGCGCACGCGAGCAGCAGGAGGGCGAGACTGGCGAGCAACTGGCGCATGGGGCAGTTCCGGTGGAGCGCAGGCAGGCACAATAACGCCTACGGGGCCCGGAACTGCGCAGGAAATGTGCATTTGCGCACGACCCTCTCCCACGAATGGGGAGAGCGAACTCCGTCCTTCGCGGGTCGCGCGAGCGGCGGACGGCTCACTCGGGTGTCGCGAGCTGCTTGCGGCAGCGCTCAAGCAGGTGGGTGACGACGGGCGGGCGGGGGCGCGGGTCGGCCTCGATCATGGCGACCAACTCGCGCGAGCGATTGTGGCTGGAGAACATGTAGCACCCGAGCACATCGCCGTAGCCGCTGCGCGGGCTGCGGAACAGGTGCTCGAGCACGCGGGGCAGCAGTCGCTGGAAGGCAGGGCGCTGCTGGCCGACCAGTCGCCGCAGCAACGCGATCAACAGATCTTCCGCGACACCGCCGGCCAGCGCGGGAGCGATCGCCGCCTGCGCCGCGTCCGGATCCTCGCCGGCGCGCAACAGGGCGCGCACGAGGTCTGCCTCGGGTGGTCCGAGCCGGCGCAGATGTTCCTCATCCAGATTTCCGCTGCCGTAGTACTGCGGGTGGTCGCTCCATTCGAACAGTGCGCCACATGCCGGGCAGACGCCCAGGTCGATGCGTGAATCGAGGTCCAACAGTGTCATCCGGCTCCAGCCCGGCGACAGGCGCTCGTCGCGACCGGTGTTGGCGATCTCGCCGTCTCCAAGGGGCGCGCGGGGGTGCGGGCTGCTGGGTCTTTGTGCTGCCGTCGTTGCTCCCTGGTGTCGCCGCGGTTCCGCATGTCGGGGTGCGCCTGGCGCTGCTGTTTGCGGGGTCGCGTGGCGGGCGGTCGGGTTGTGCGGGGGCGTGGTGGGCGCTCGGTGGTGGCTGGCGCGGGGCCTTGGTGGCCGGCGGGTGGGGTGCGCGGGGGGGGGTGGCGGGGGGGGGCTGGGTGGGGGGCGGGGTGGCGCCGGGGGGGGTGGCCGGGCGGTGTGGCCGGGGGGGGCGGGGGGGTGGCTGTGGCGGGGGCGGTGGGGGTCGGTGCTGGCTGGCGGTGGCCGGTGGTCGCTGCGCGGGGGGCGGGGCTGTGTGTCCTGGGCCGCGTGCCGGGGGCTGCGCGGTGCGGGCGGTTGTGGCGGCGGGGGTGCTGGGTGCTCGTGGGCTGGTGCGGTGTCGGCGCGGCGCGGCCTCCTGGGCGGGGGCGCGCGCGGCGTGCGGCGGGGGGTGCGGGTGGGCGGGGGGCGCGCCCGGGTGCGGCGGGGCCGGTGGCTGGGTCGGGGGCGGCGCTGGCCGGGGGGCGCGCTTCGGGCCGCGGGTCCGCCGGCGGTGGCCGTGGGCGTGTGCGGTGCCGCGGGTGGTCGGCGGCGCGGTGGTCGGGCGGGGCGCTTTTCCGGCCGGTCGGGCTGGGCGGTCGCTTCCTCTGCGCTGCTGGGCGGCGCGCGGCGCGCGCCGGGCGGCGCTGGCCGGGCGCTCGCGCCTCTCCGGCGGCGCCGCATGCGCGCTCGTCGCGCGCGGGGGCGGGCGGGCCTGGCGGCGGTGCGCGGCGTCGGCGCGGTGCCAGCCTGGTCCGCCCGGCGCGCTGTTCCCGGTACTCGCCTTTGCGGTCGCCGGGGTGCTCGGGGCGCGGGCCGGCGCGCCGGTGGCCATCCGCCTGTGGGGGGCTGGCGCGGCGCCGGGCGTGTGCGCTGCCGGGCGGTGCGGTCGTGGCTGGTGCGGGCCGCGGCGCGCGGGGGGGTGTCCGGCGCGCCGCGCGTGCCGGTCCGCGGCCGGTGGCGGGGCGTCCGGCGCGCGGCGGGGGCGCGCGCCGCGCTGCGCGTCGCCCGCGGCGGGGGCCTCCGGCGGCGGTGGCGCGGCGCGCGCGCCGGGGCCGGCGCGCTCGGCCGGCCGCCGTGCTGGCGCGCGGCGGGCGGCGCCTGGTCTGGTCGTGCCTTGCTGCGCGGGGCGCCGCGGTCCGCTGCCGGCCCGCGCCGGCCGGGGGCGGCGCGCCGCGGTGCGCGGGCTGCTGCGCGGGCGGGGGCGTGCCGGCGGGGCGTGGTCCGCCGCCTGTGCCGCGGGCCGGTCGCTGGCTTCGTGCGCGCCTGGTCGTGCCGGCGCGCTGGCCAGGCGCCGGTGCGCAAGGGCGTCCGTGGGGGCGCGCGCGGCACGCAGGCCAGGCAAATCATCGAACTGGTCGACGCCCTGCCGGCGCGCGCGCGGCGTCTCAGCAAGGTGCGTGGATCAGCCGGATGATGTAGACGCCCGCACCGGTCGGATCGTCGAGGCGCGCAATGCGGCCAACGCCGGGCGCATCGAAGGCCGGGACGCAGGTCTTGCCGCCGAGTTCGGCCGCGCGGCGCAGGCAGGCATCCACGTCCGCCACCGGGATGTACAGCGACCAGTGCGGCGGAATCTCGCCCCATTCCGGGGTCATCTGCAGGATGCCGCCGTAGCGGGTGCCGCCGACGACGTACTCCTGGTACTCGACTCCGGGCGCGGGCTGCTTCGATGCCGGGAATTCCCAGCCGAGCAGTCCGCCGTAGAATGCCTTCGCGCCTGCGCTGTCGCGGGTGGCCAGTTCCACCCAGCCGACCGCATGGTGCTCGAACATCGTGAAGTCCCCGGAATCGGCCGAGGCCGGCTGCCACAAGCAGAACACCGCGCCGGCCGGATCGGCCAATACGGCGCCACGCCCATGGCCAGGCACGTCGAAGGGGCCGAACACCGACTGGCCGCCGAGCTCGCGGGCGCGCGCCAGGCTCGCGTCGACATCGGCGACCGCGAAATAGACCTGCCAGGCCGAAGGGCGGCCCTCGCTGCCGGGCAGCATGCCGCACAGCGCGCCGATGGTGCCGCTGGCATTGCGCAGGAAGGTGTAGTTGCCCATCTCGCCCATGTCGTTGTGCACATGGTTCCAGCCGAACAAGGCCTGGTGGAAGGCGAGCGAGGCATCCGCATTGCGGCTGGTCAGTTCGAACCAGCAGGGCGCCCCGGTGGGCGGGCAATGGAGTGGCATGGGCGAGTCCCGTCTTGTGGGGACATCAGGGTGCACCGGCGGCGCATCGCTGGCAAGTGCGCAGGGGCCCTGAAATCACTGGAGCGCCGGCTCCGCCAGGCGACCAGTGGCTCGCGCCCGGGCACCTTCCGGGGGGCGCTACCCCACCGGCGGCAGCGCCTGGACCACGCGGTTGCGGCCGGCGCGCTTGGCCGCGTACAGCGCCGCATCGGCACGCGCGAAGAGTTCGCTCGGACTTTCGCCTGGCCGGTGCTGGGCGATGCCGGCCGAAAAGGTCGAGGCCACCGGCTCGCCGGCGACGCCGACTTCGATGCCGGCATAGCGTCGGCGCCAGGCCTCGATCTGACGTGCACCGTCGGCGGACTGGGATGCAGTCATGACCACCGCGAACTCCTCCCCGCCATAGCGGAAGGCGAGGTCCTGGGCGCGGTTGTCGGCCAGCAGCACGCGCCCCAGTTCGGCGAGGAAGCGGTCGCCGACCGCATGCCCATGGCGGTCGTTCAACTGCTTGAAGTGGTCGATGTCGATCATCGCCAGGCATGCCGGAATGCCGGCCTGCGCCGCGCGGGTCAGCTCGCGCTGCAGGATCTCGTCGAAATAGCGCCGGTTGTACAGCCCGGTCAGCGGGCAGCGAATCGCCTGCTCGCGCAACTGCCCGTGCAGCCGCTCGATCTCGGCGATGCGCTGGGCCAGCTCGTCGCGCGCCTCGCGCAACTCCTGTGCGGCGCGCACGCGCTCGGTCACGTCCTGCTTGATCGCGATGTAATGGCTGACGCGGCCGCGCTCATCCTTGACCGGCGCGATGGTCTGTTCCTCGAAATACTCGCTGCCATCCTTGCGCCGGTTGACGATGTCGCCATGCCAGACCTCGCCGGCGCGCAGGGCGGACCACAGCCGCGTGTAGAAGTCCGCATCGTGGCGACCGGACTTGAGCAGGCTCGGGCGGGCGCCGATCAGTTCTTCGGGGGTGTAGCCGGTCATGCGGCATACCGCCGGATTGACTCGAACGATCAGGCCCTCCGCATCGGTGACCAGCACCCCGCTGGCCGCGGCATCGATCGCCACCGACAGCAGGCGCACCTTCTGCTGCGCCGCGCGGCTGGCGCTGACCTCGCGCATCGCCACCAGCACCTGGCGCTGGTCGCCCAACTGCAGGGGCCTGAGCGCGATGTCGACCGGCACCTCGCTCCCGCTGCGGTGCACTGCCGTCAGTTCCATGCCGCTGGCCATCGGCCGGTGCGAAGGGTTGGCCATGTAGCCCTCGCGCAGCCGCGAGTGATCGGTCACGCGCAGCGGCACCAGGCACTCCATCAGGCGGCCCTGCAGATCCTCCGCGCGCCAGCCGAGCAGGGTGTCGCACATGCGGTTGGCGTAGCGGATCACGCCGCCGGCATCGACGAGCACCACGGCATCCGGAAACAACTCCAGCCAGCCGGTGTCGGTGAGATCGGTCATCGCGGCGCCCCCTGCGCATTGCAACGCCCAAGCCATCAGTCTGACGATTGCCCGATGCGTCTGCCTTGACCCGGCTTAAACTTGCGCGCTTTTCACTCCGGAGCCCCGCCATGCGCCACCCCGCCCAGATCCGCATCCCGGCCACCTACATGCGCGGCGGCACCAGCAAGGGCGTGTTCTTCCGCCTGGCGGACCTACCGGTGGCGGCGCAGCGGCCGGGGCCGGCGCGCGATGCACTGCTGATGCGCGTGATCGGCAGCCCGGACCCGTATGCCAAGCACACCGACGGCATGGGTGGCGCCACCAGCAGCACCAGCAAGTGCGTGATCATCGGGCCGGCATCCGTGCCGGATCATGATGTCGATTACCTTTACGGCCAGGTGGCGATCGAACAGGCCTTCGTCGATTGGTCCGGCAACTGCGGCAATCTGTCGAGCGCGGTCGGGCCGTTCGCGATCGCCAACGGATTCATCGATCCTGCCCGGGTGCCGCGCGACGGCATCTGCACCGTGCGCATCTGGCAGGCCAACATCGGCAAAACCATCGTTGCGCATGTGCCGGTGAGCGCTGGCCAGGTGCAGGAAACCGGCGACTTCGAGCTCGACGGCGTGACCTTCCCGGCGGCCGAGATCGTGCTCGAGTTCCTCGACCCGGCCGAAGATGATGGCGAAGGCGGCTCGATGTTCCCGACCGGCAAGCTGGTCGACGATCTGGACGTCCCGGGAGTGGGCACCCTGAAGGCGACCATGATCAACGCCGGCATCCCGACTGTCTTCGTCAATGCCGCCGACATCGGCCTGGCCGGAACCGAGCTGCAGCCCGAGATCAACGGCGACTCCGCACGCCTGGCCATGTTCGAAGCGATCCGCGCCCACGGTGCTCTGCGCATGGGCCTGATCAAGGACCTCGGCGAGGCCGCCACCCGCCAGCACACGCCGAAGATCGCCTTCGTCGCGCCGCCGCAGCCTTACTTGGCATCGAGCGGCAAGCGCATCGAGGAGGCCGAGGTGCTGGTGCGCGCGCTGTCGATGGGCAAGCTGCACCACGCGATGATGGCCACCTGCGCCGTCGCCATCGCCACCGCCGCCTCGGTGCCCGGCACCCTGGTCAACCACGCCGCCGGCGGCGGCCCGCGCGAGTCCGTGCGCTTTGGCCATCCCTCCGGCACCCTCAGGGTCGGCGCGAAAGCCGAGTTCAAGGAGGGTCAGTGGAGCGTCACCAAGGCGATCATGAGCCGCAGCGCGCGGGTGCTGATGGAGGGGTGGGTGCGCGTGCCCTTGTAGAGGGTTGTGGGTTCTGGGTTGTGGGTTGTGGGCGGCAACAGCCCGGTGTGCTGAAGCGCTTGCGGGAGCGGCTTCAGCCACCATTTTTCGCGCTGAGCCGGGGAAAGATCGCCGACAGAGTCGGCTCCGACGGGCCACGGCGTGCGAGCTTCGCTGCCACAACCCACAACCCACAACCCACAACCCACAACCAGAACCCACAACCCTCAGACCCCATACCTGTGCCACAGTCCCGCCTTCCACCCACCAACCCGATCGAGCACCCCATGGCCGACCCCATTCGCCTGTCCAGGCATCTCGCCGCGATGCTGCCGTGCTCGCGCCGGGAGGCGGAGCTTTACATCGCCGGCGGCTGGGTGAGGGTGGATGGGGTGGTCGTCGAGGAACCCCAGTTCCGCATCACCGATCAGAAGGTGGAACTGGACCTTGGTGCGCAGGCCGAGCCGGCGTTGCCGGCGAGCATGCTCTGGCACAAGCCCGCGGGCGTGGACGCCGATGCGCCGGCTGATCCGGCATCGCCGCTGATCCAGCCAGGTTCGCGCGCCGCGGACGATGCCTCGGGGGTTCGGCTGCTGCGCCGCCACTTCACCCACCTGGAATCGGTGGTGCCGATCGACGCCGCGGCCAGCGGTCTGGTCGTGCTGACCCAGGACCGCCACCTGGCGCGCAAGCTCAAGGATGACTTCGCGCGCTTCGAGCAGGAGTACGTCGTCGAGGTCAGCGGCGACATGCCGGCCGATGGCCTGGCGCGGCTGCAGCGCGGCGCGGGCATCCAGCCCTACGGTCCGGCAGCGATCAAGGCCAGTTGGCAAAGCGAAAAGCGCCTGCGCATCGCCGCCAAGGCGATCCGCCCGGGCCAGGTGCGCCAGATGTGCGAGGCGGTCGGGCTCCAGGTGGTCGCCATGCGCCGGATTCGCGTCGGGCGGCTGCCGATGGCCAGGCTGGCGGTGGGCGAGTGGCGGTACCTGGCTCCGGACGAGCGGTTGTAGCTTGGAATCGAGTTGTGGGTTGTGGGTTCTGGGTTGTGGGCAGCAAGAGCGCGGGCGGCGGGGGCTAGTCGCCGGCTGCTTCTGCGCACGAATTCACGCAGTGGCTCCGGACTGGCCGCACCCAGCTTTGGCTGCCCACAACCCAGAACCCACAACCCACAACCATCAGAATCCCCTGGCGCACAACCGAACGATCACCATCACACCACCGCCAGATCCCCCTTGGTCTCCAGCCATTCGCGGCGGTCGCTGGCGCGCTTCTTGGCGAGCAGCATGTCGAGCATGCCGTCGGTGCCGTCGGCGTCGTCGATGGTCAGCTGCACCAGGCGGCGGGTGTCGGGGTGCATGGTGGATTCGCGTAGCTGCTGCGGATTCATCTCGCCGAGGCCCTTGAAGCGGGTCACGTTGACCTGGCCCTTGATCTTCTCGCGCGCGACGCGTTCCAGCAGTTCGGTCTTCTCGCTCTCGTCGAGCGCGTAGAACACCTGTTTGCCCACGTCCACGCGGAACAGCGGCGGCATCGCGACGAACACGTGGCCGGCCTGCACCAGGCTGCGGAAGTGGCGCTGGAACAGGGCCGAGAGCAGGGTGGCGATGTGCAGGCCGTCCGAGTCGGCATCGGCCAGGATGACGATCTTGCCGTAGCGCAGCCCGGACAGATCCGGCTTGCCGGGGTCGAGGCCGATCGCGACCGCCAGGTCGTGCACTTCCTGCGAGGCCAGCACCGAGGTCGATTCGACTTCCCAGGTGTTCAGGATCTTGCCGCGCAGCGGCAGGATCGCCTGGAACTCGCGCTCGCGCGCCTGCTTGGCCGAGCCGCCGGCGGAATCGCCCTCGACCAGGAACAGCTCGGTGCGCCCGAGGTCCTGCGAGGCGCAGTCGGCCAGCTTGCCGGGCAGGGCCGGGCCGCTGGTGACCTTCTTGCGCACCACCTGCTTCTCGGTTTTCAGGCGTGCCTGCGCGCGCTCGATCGCGAGCATCGCGATCTTCTCGCCGAGTTCGGTGTGCTGGTTCAGCCACAGGCTGAAGGCGTCATGGATCACGCCCTGCACGAAGGGCGCGGCGGTGCGCGAGGACAGGCGCTCCTTGGTCTGCCCGGCGAACTGCGGATCCTGCTGCTTGAACGAGAACACGAAACTTAAGCGCTCCCAGATGTCCTCGGGTGCCAGCTTTACTCCGCGCGGCAACAGGTTGCGGAACTCGCAGAACTCGCGGATTGCGTCGGTCAGCCCGGAGCGCAGGCCGTTGACGTGGGTGCCGCCCTGCGCCGTCGGGATCAGGTTGACGTAGCTTTCCTGGATCAGCTCGCCCTCGGGCGTCCAGCCGATCGCCCAGTCGGCGGCCTCGGTGGTCTTCTTGATCGCGCCGGTGAAGAGGTCGGCTGGGATCACCTCGCGGTCGGCCAGTTGCGAGCGCAGGTAGTCCTTGAGCCCGTCCTCGTAGTACCAGCGCTCGGTCTCGTTGGTCGATTCGTCCCACAACGTGACCGTCAGCCCCGGGCAAAGCACCGCCTTGGCACGCAGCACGTGGCGCAGCCGTGGCATCGACAGCTTGGGCGTGTCGAAATACTTCGCGTCCGGCCAGAAGCGCACCTTGGTGCCGGTGTTCTTCTTGCCGACGGGACCGACCACGCGCAGCGGCGTGGCCGGGTCGCCGTGCGCAAAGCCGATCGAAAACTCCTGCGCATCGCGCTTGATCGTGACCTCGACGCGCTCGCTGAGCGCGTTGACCACCGACACGCCCACGCCGTGCAGGCCGCCCGAGAAGTTGTAGTTCTGGTTCGAGAATTTCCCGCCCGCGTGCAGCCGGCACATGATCAGCTCGACGCCGGGCACCCCGTGCTCGGGATGGATGTCCACCGGCATGCCGCGGCCGTCATCGATGACCTCGATCGAGCCATCGTTCCAGACCCGGACCTCGATGTTCTTCGCGTAGCCACTCAGCGCCTCGTCCACCGAGTTGTCCACGACCTCCTGCACCAGGTGATTCGGGCGCGTGGTGTCGGTGTACATGCCCGGCCGGCGCTTGACCGGCTCCAGGCCTTGCAGGACTTCGATATCGGCAGCGTTGTAGCGGGCGGTCATCGGGTGTGCGGCGGGTTGCGTTGGGCCGGCATGCTGCAGCGTGCGGGGCGGGGAAGCAACCGGCTGGTTGTGGGTTGTGGGTTGTGGGCCGCGAGCTCGCACACCGCAGCCATGTGGGAGCCGACTCTGTCCGCGATCTCTTCCTGGCGGCCGCCGACAAGAGATCGCGGCTGAAGCCGCTCCCACCGGCTATCGGCACCCAGGCTCTTGCCGCCCACAACCCACAACCCAGAACCCAGAACCAAAGAAAAGGCCCCGGAGTCTCCCCCGGGGCCTTCAGTTACCGCAGTGTGGCTAGATGGCTAGCCGCATCAACCATCCGTGCGCAGGCTGACGGTGTCGACCCGGAAGGTCGTCGCCAGCGAGCTGTCGGTGGAGCCGACGAAGCGGATGCGCACGTTCTTGCCCTTGTGCGCCACGACGTTGTAGCTGCGCTGCACGTAGGTGGACGCGTTGGTGGTCTTGTTGACGTTCGACAGGGTCACCAGGGTCTGCAGCACCGCGTTCGTGCTCGCATCGACCAGCTGCACGGTCAGCTTGTCATAAGCCGTCGTGGTGGTGGTCTCGCTGGTCACGATCGAGGTGTAGAAGCTCAGCGTGGCCTGGGTCGCGCCGGCCGGGATCAGCGTGGGCTGGCTCTGCACCGTCTGCGAGCTGGTGGTCGCATTGACGCCGAGGTAGGCATAGCTGCCACCGGTGTTGGCATTGGTCTGGCCGGCCAGCAGGGTGTTGAACGAGGTGCCGGTCGAGGCCGAGCGGGCCCAGGAACCATCCGGCGCCGAGTTGGTGCTGGTGGTGATCGTGTCGAAGTTACCGTTGGCCAGCTTCTCGGTGACCGTGCCGCCGCCACCGCCGCCGGTGGTCCAGGAGGCCGTCACGTTGAAGGTCAGGGTGCCGGTGGCGTAGCCGTAGACGCGGACGTAGTAGGTGCCGACGGTCGGCGTGGCGAAGGTGCAGGTCTCATTGCCCGAGCCAGTGTACGGACGGCAGTCGTATACCGTCAGCGTGGCCTGGGCGCCGGCCTTCACATACAGGTCGACGTCGCCCGACGCACCGCTGGTGGCGATGGTCAGGTTGGACGCACCGGACGGGATCGCCACGGTGTAGTCCTTCCAGCTGCTGTTGGCACTGGTGGAGTTGGTGGAACCCGCGGAAGCCACGCCGTTGCTCAGCGCGGTGGCGCCGCCGGTGGTCGCCGTGCCAGTGAAGTTCTGGCCGGTGCTGTTGGCGCTGGAGATCGTCACCGAACGGTTGGCCGGGCTGAAGGTGTAACCCGACAGCGACGGGGTGACGGTGTAGCTGCCATTGGCCAGGCCGGAGATGGTGTAGGCGCCGGTGCTGCTGGTGGTCGCGCTGGCCGAGCCGGTGCTGACGGTGACGCCCGAGATGCCGGTGCCGCCGCTGGTGGTCACGGAGCCGGAGATGCTGTAGGTCGTGGTCGTCGCGGTGCCGGTGAAGTTCTGGCCGGTGACGTTGCTGCTGCCGATGGTCACGGCGCGGTTGACCGGGCTGAAGGTGTAGCCCGAACGGGTCGGCGTGATCGTGTAGCTGCCGGAGGCCAGGTTGGCCAGGGTGTAGTTGCCGCTCGAATCGGTGGTGGTGGAGACCGAGCCGGTGCTCACGGTGACGCTGCCGATGCCGACGCCGGTGCTGGTGGTGACCTGGCCGGAGATCGAGTAGGTGGTCACGGTGCCGCCGCAGTTGCTGAACTTGAAGTCGCGGGCGCGGGTGGACCAGCTGCCACTCGGGCGGTACATGCCGATGGTCCAGAAGGTGCAGTCGTCCACCGGATCGACCACCGTCTGGTGGTAGTCGCCCCAGCGGCCGGAGGTCTCGGCGGCGGCGCCGGCGGCGATCACGTTCTCACCCTGGGTCATCACGCCCAGCGCGTCGGTGACCAGGCGGCCGGTGTACTGCAGCGAGGCATAGGTGGTCGGCGTGGTGGTGCGGCTGACGTTGTAGCTCATGCCGATGTTGCCCATCTTGTCGGTCGCCGCGGCGCCGAGCAGGTGATGGGTGCTGCTGTCGCCCGGGCTGAAGGTGCCTTCCTGGTGCAGCGTCCAGTTGCCGCCGCCGGTGCGGCGCAGTTCGAACCAGCGCACGCCGGAGTCGACCACGGTGCCGCTGCGCGCGGTGTTCTGGTTGGTCGCGAAGGTGCCCACGATGGTCTCGTAGGAGCCCATGTTGCGGTAGTTCATCAGGTTCAGGATGACTTCGCGGATCGGGTCGAGGCGCGAGGTCGAACCCGGCTGCGGCACGGTGTCGAACGAGGAGTAGTCGCGGAACCAGCTGTTGAACTCGGTGATCTGGATGCGCGGCAGGGTGGTGATGCTGCTGCTCGACGGCGTGGTCCAGTTGAAGTTGAGCTGGTATAGGTCGATGAAGTCGGCGGTGGTGTTGGCGCCGGTGCCCGCATGGGCTTCGTCATCGTTGTGGCGGGCCAGGATCGCACCCGAGCCGGCCGGCGGGGCCGTGGTGCCCATGAACGAGGCCGGGGTCAGCGCCTGGAAGCCATAGCCCGAGAGCTTGGCGACACTGGTGAAGCGCTGCGCGGCGCGCGCGGTGGCGCCATTCAGCATGTTTGCGCGGTCGAAGGCATAGACCTTGGCGCCGCTGCCAGATTCGTTGGCGGTGCAGACGTAAGCGTCGCCCCACACACCGCAATGCGGGTAGTCGGGCAGCGCCGGGGTGGCGAAGCCGTAGAACCACCAGCCGCCGGAGACCGGGTCGGAGGTCTTCGACACGTAGGTGCACAGGCGGTTGGCGCTGGAGGTGCCGCCCATTTCGAGCATGAACCAGCGGTTCGCGAGGCGATCGAACAGGATGATCGGATCCGACACCGAGGTGGCACAGGGATCGCCGGCCGGGGCCAGCGACTTGAAGGTGGTCGGGCCGGACACCAGTGTGCCGGACTTGTTGTACACCTTGAAGGTGGTGCCGGACGAGCTGTTGATGCCGTACAGGATGTGGTTCGTGCCGACTTCGATCACCGGGTCGCCAGGGCTGACGCCGGTATTGCCGTTGTCGATGTTGATGCGAGCCGGGCCGCGGAACGACACGTCGCCGGCGCTGCGCGAGCTGCTGTCGAACAGCGCCTGCAACTCGCCCAGGCGGTCGGGGGCGGTAGTCCAGTCGGCCGGCGCATGCGGCGCGCGGGCGTCCAGCGGGTGATACACGCGGCGCTGGGCTTCGCGAATGGGCTGGCCGGGTTGCCACATCGCGGCCGTCGGCAGGTTGCGCAGATCGACGTCGATGCCAACGGGCGTCACCGGTTCCCCAACCGACACGCCGTTGCCGTTGCTGAGCCCCTGGGCGACCGCGCCGGTGCCGACCGCAGTCAGCGCCAGTGCTGCCACCAAAGCTAGATGCTTCTTCATGGATATCGTTCCTGAATGAGTAAGAACTGGATCAAGTGCTGCTCTCGATGGTCACTTGTCGCAGTCATGGTCCCTGGGAGCGTCTCATCGAGTTCCCCGCCTCGCTGTCCCAACTCCGGCCGTCACGCGGGCCGGAACTCCAACCGTCGCAGCAGGCGAATCTCCCCTCGCTTGCTGACGACCTCGATGTCCGATTCCGGCTTGCCGATCTCGGCAGTGGCCGACTTGTTCGGTTCCTGTCCCGGTTGCGGGACGATCTCGACACTGAATTCGGTGGCAAACACGCCGGAGCTGGCCATCGCCAGTCGCGCATTCAAGCCATCGACGATGCCGAGCAGGATGTTGCCGGTGCTGGTGGCGATGCGCTGGCGGCTGCCCATCGGTGCCGGATCCAGTTGGCCCTCGACCATGCCGGCGCCGGTCTCGACATCGACCAGGCCAGCAATGCCACGGAAATTGATGCTGCCCTCGGCGCTGCGCGCCTTGAGGTTGCCCTGCAGACCACGGACGTCGATCAGTCCACGTTCAGTCACGATTTCGAGGTCATGTCCCTGCGGTACGTAGGCGGTGATTTCGACGCGCTGGCCGGGCGCCAACACCACGCCTTCCGGCAGGCGCGCGACCAGGGAGTAGGCAGCGCCGCTGCTCCCGGTCACGCCGATCTTGTGCAGCGCGGCGCCGTTCTGCGCAACGGTGCGCCACTCGAGCTTGTGCTCGTAGCCGCCGAAGCGGACGCGGACATCGCCGTAGGGATTGTCGATCCGGATCGGCTGCTTCGTGGGCAGGTCTTGCAGGTTGGTGGTGCGCTCGATGTCGCCTTCGGTCAGCACCGGTGCGGCGGCATCGGCCGGGGCATCGGCCACCGGCGCGACCGGCTGCTGTGCGCAGCCCGCCAGTGCCAGCAACAATCCCCCCAGGATCCCCTTGCGCACGCCCCGAACTCCCCAGCATGTCTGCATGTCGCTCGTCTCGCCGTGGTCCGGGTGACGCCCGATCATCGGCGAGGCAAACGAAGCCCGTCTGACTCGTGAAATGAAAGTCCGGCGATCGCTCCCCAGCCCGCATTGCTCCCCAGCAATGCTGGCGTCGACCGCCGATGAACTCCCCCTGAAGCGGATCCTGCCTCCCCCCGGAGGTGGACCGGCGCGCACTGTATTCAGGCTTGATTCAAGTGTCAATGGGTGGCGTAAAGCGACGTGATGCGTCACTCGTGATGTTGCAATGCGTGACAGGGGTGTGAAGGGTGGGGCCACGAGGTCAAGAGGGCACGAGGGCACGAGGGCACGCCAGGACCTCATCCCAGGCCCGGCCTCGTCTCACCGCGATAGCGGTTGAAAAACAAGCACAATCAGTTACTTGCAAAGGTCCAGACGAGAGCGAGCCTTTTCGTGCCCTCGCGTCAGACCTCAGCCCCGAGGTCCCGCAGCGCCGCGGTCAGTCGCGCTACCTGGGCTTCCAGCGCGCTGACGCGGTCGCCCAATGCGCTGCCGCCGGAATGGCCTTCGCTGTCGTCGCCGCGGCGCATCTCGGCGGCGGCGCGCTCGGCGTGCTCACTGCCGCACAGCAAGTGCATGTAGCGCTCGACGCTTTGCCCCGGCTGCAACGGCAGTCGAGTTGCGAGGGCCGGCTGGCGGCGGGTCAGGCGGTCCAGGGTGTCCTTGACCTGTTCGATGTCGCTGAACTTCGCCAGGCGTTCGGCCCGGGTCATCAGTTCGCTCGGTGTCTGCGGCCCGCGCAGCAGCAACAGGCAGAGGATTGCGCGCTGCGGTGGCGTCAGGGTGTAGATCTCCTCGAAGCGGTGCTCGTAGCGCAGGGCGCGCGGCGAGTGCTGGACCCGCACCAGTTTCTTGTCTTCCAGTGTGCGCAGCGCATGCCCGACGGCGCCAAGTTCCAGTTCCATCACCGGCTCGCGCGCGGTCTTCTGGTTGGCCGCGACCATCGCCGCGTTGGCGGTCAACGGGTATTGGTCCGGCGTGGTCAGCGCCTTTTCGACCAGGCACCCGAGCACGCGTGCCTCGATGTCGGAGAGTTGCGGAATCGTCGGGGCGGTGGGTGCGGAGTCGGTCATGGTGGAGTTCCGGTGGTGGATGCCACCGAGAGTAGCGAATGCGCTGCGGTGCGGCGAGACGTTGCAGCACAAGCCGACCCGCTGACCTGCCAGCGGAGCGTCCGGGAGGGCTAGACTGGCGCCCCCGAACCGCCGCCGAGCGCCCCCCATGGCCACCATCCGCCAGGAAGACTTCATCCAGTCGATCGCCGACGCGTTGCAGTACATCAGCTACTACCACCCGGTCGACTACATCCAGAACCTCGCACGCGCCTATGAGCGCGAGGAGTCGCCCGCGGCCAAGGACGCGATCGCCCAGATCCTGATCAATTCGCGCATGTGCGCCGAAGGCCATCGTCCGATCTGCCAGGACACCGGCATCGTCACCGTGTTCCTGAAGGTGGGCATGAATGTGCGCTGGGACGCCATACTGTCGCTGGACGACATGGTCAACGAGGGCGTGCGACGCGCCTACAACCATCCGGACAACAAGCTGCGTGCCTCGGTGCTGGCCGATCCGGCCGGCAAGCGGACCAACACCAAGGACAACACCCCGGCGGTGGTCAACATCAGCATCGTGCCGGGCGACGAGGTGGACGTGATCGTGGCCGCCAAGGGCGGCGGCTCGGAGGCCAAGAGCAAGTTCGCCATGCTCAATCCGTCCGACTCGGTGGTCGACTGGGTGCTGAAGACGGTGCCAACGATGGGCGCCGGCTGGTGCCCGCCGGGCATGCTCGGCATCGGCATCGGCGGCACCGCCGAGAAGGCGATGCTGCTGGCCAAGGAAGCGCTGATGGAACCGATCGACATCCAGGAGCTGATCGCGCGCGGGCCCGCCAACCGCGCCGAGGAACTGCGCCTGGAGCTGTACGAGAAGGTCAACGCGCTCGGCATCGGTGCGCAGGGCCTCGGCGGCCTGACCACCGTGCTCGACATCAAGATCAAGGATTTTCCCACCCACGCCGCCAACCTGCCGGTGGCGATGATTCCCAACTGCGCCGCTACCCGGCACGCGCATTTCACGCTGGATGGCTCAGGCCCGGCCACCCTGGATCCGCCATCGCTGGACGACTGGCCGCAACTCACCTACGACGCGAGCAAGGGCAAGCGCGTGAACCTGGACACCGTGACCCGCGAGGAAGCGGCGAGCTGGCAGCCGGGCGACGTCATCCTGCTCAGCGGCAAGCTGCTGACCGGGCGCGACGCCGCGCACAAGCGGATGGTCGACATGATCAATCGCGGCGAGCCGCTGCCGGTCGATTTCACCGGGCGCTTCATCTACTACGTCGGTCCGGTCGACCCAGTGCGCGATGAGGTCGTCGGCCCGGCCGGCCCGACCACCGCCACGCGCATGGACAAGTTCACCCGCACCATGCTGGAGCAGACCGGATTGCTCGGGATGGTGGGCAAGGCCGAGCGCGGCCCGGCGGCGATCGACGCCATCCGCGACAACAAGGCGGTCTACCTGATGGCCGTCGGTGGCGCCGCCTACCTTGTGTCGAAGGCGATCCGCGCCGCCCGGGTGGTCGCCTTCGCCGACCTCGGCATGGAGGCGATCTACGAGTTCGAGGTGCAGGACATGCCGGTCACCGTGGCCGTCGACAGCCGCGGCAGCAGCGTGCACCAGACCGGCCCGAAGGAGTGGCAGGCAAAGATCGGGAAGATTCCGGTGGTGGTGGCTTGAGGCTGGGACCTGGCCCTGACTCTGTGAGTGGTTGGAGAAGCGGGGCAGGGGGCAAGGGGGCAGGGGACCTGTTTTGCGGCTTTGCGGATGCAATGAGGTGAGACGCGGCACTGGGCCTTGAGTCCAGAGCGGCTACGCGGCCAGGTCACTGCGGCAAGCCATTCCCCTTGCCACGTGACCCTTGACCCGCCTTTCATCCCCGCGCAGACCCGGTTCAGACATGTCCCGCTAGCGTCCGCGGGGCCTGGAATCCAAACCGCGGCGCGGCCAGGCCAGCGCGGCAAGCCTTTTCCCCTGCCCCCTGACCCTTGCCCCGCCGTTTCCCTCAGGTCTCATTCGTGCCCAGTCGCTCCTTCAAATTCCTGACGATCGTTCTCGCCCTCATCGCGACGCTGGTGTCGACGGCGCGGGCGGAGGGGCCGCTGGACGCCGAGGCGCAGGCCTTCCTGAAGGCGCACGGTCCGGTGCGGCTGGCGCCGGATCCGGATTTTGCGCCGGTGGATTTCGTCGATGGTGCCGGGCGCCACCGTGGATTGTCGGCCGAGTTGCTTGATCTGCTGGCGCGGCGCAGCGGGATGCAGCTCAAGCGGGTATTGCAGCCCAGTTTCACCGATGCGCTCGCGGCCCTGCAGGCGGGTGAGGTGGATGTCGTCAGCGGCGTGTTCCAGAGCCCCGCGCGCGCCGGGCGCTTCCTGTTCAGCAGCCCCTACCTGAAGCTGCCGGCGGCGCTGATCGCACGCCGCGATGGCCCTGCGATCGCCAGCCTGGCCGATCTCAAGGGACGCCGGATCGCGGTGGTGCAGGGCGTGGTCTGGCAGGAATTGCTGACCGCCGCAGGCTATCTGGATGAGCAGCGGCCGGCGGCGGACATCGCCGCGGCGCTGGCGCTGGTGGCGGAAGGCGAGGCGGATGCCTATCTCGGCGACCTGCTGAGCGCGGATCCGGTGCTGCGGCGCCAGCGCCTCGGGGGCGCACTGCTGGTCACCGGCGAGAGCGGTCTGGAGGCCGGCGTCGCCTTCGCCATCCGGCCGGAACTGCCGCAGCTGCAGCGGGTGTTCGATCAGGCGCTGGCGAGCGTCACGGTGGAAGAGGAATCTGCCCTGCGCACGCGCTGGCAAGGTGCCGACGCGCCGACCGAGGATGACGACGCGATCGAAGTGCCGCCGAGCGGCGCGCGCACACTGCGACAGCTGCTCGCGGAAATCGATGCGGCCAACAACCTCCCCGACGCCGAGCGCGAGGCGCAGCGCCAGGCGGTCACCGCGGCCCAGGCCTTCGAGGCGCAGGCGGACCAGAACCTGCTGCGCATCGAACAAATGCGCCGCGAGGCAGAGCAGGCCGCGGCGGATGTCGAACGCCTGCAGGTGCTGGCCCCGGCGGCGGCCGCCGAGGACTTGCTGCGCTGGCGTGGCAGCCTGCCGCAGCGCGCCAGCAGCGCCGAGCTCGAGCAGTTGCTGCTGACCGAACAGACCGCGCGCGGCAGCCTGCAGGAGACGGTCGAGCGCCTGGCCCAGCGCGCACAGGAACTGCAGCTACGACCGGCGTCCCTGCGCAAGGAACTGGAGGAACTGCGCACCCAGCTCGATGCCCTGGCGATCCCGCCGCCCTTGCCGGAACTGGCGGCGCGCATTGCACACGCTGCGGCGCTGTCGCAGTCGCGCGCCTTGGGTGCCGCGATGGCCGCCGCGATGGCCGAGCAGGGGCACCTGGAAACCCTGGCCAAGGCAACCGATCTGCGCCGGCGCGAGCGCCAGCGGGCGCTGGCCTTGCGTGCCGAACGGGTCAGCGTGCTGGAGCAACTGATCGCCGAGCGCGCCGACCAGGAACTGGTGCAGGAGCTGGCGCTGTGGCGCGCCGCGGCCGAGCAGCACGCCAGCGAAGTGCCGCCGATCCGCGATCTCGCCGCCGAGAACCTGGCGAGCGGCGAATCGCTCGCGCGCCTGTTGCGCCGGCTGGCCGATCTGCGCGCGCAAGCCCAGCGCATCGAGCGCCAGCAGGGCGAGGTCGGCCGCGCACTGTCGAATGCGCGCGAGCGGATTGCCATTGGTGGCGTGACCGAGTCGGTCGGCATGTTGCTGCTGGCGGAACGGCGGCGCCTGCCGAACCTGTCGTCGCTCCGCGCGCAGCTCACCGCCTTGCAGAGGGAGTACGCGGAGCTGCAACTGGCCCAGGTCAGTCTCGGCGAGGAGCGCGACCGGCTGGCAGATCTGCCTTTGGCGTTGGCCCGCCTGAGAGACAGCGATGTCGACGGGGGCGCCGAACTCTCGCCCGAGCAGCGCGCCACGCTGACCGAACTGCTGCTGGCGCGCACCGAGTTGCTGCCGCGCGTCTTGCAGGCGCAGCAGAAAGCCGCGGAAGTGCTGCAGGACTCCGAGACCCGTCTGGCGCAGTTGCTTGACCAGAGCCAGGCGCTGGCGCGGTTGATGGAGCAGAACCTGCTGTGGATTCCAAGCCACCGGCCGGTCGATGCGCTGTGGTCGCAGCGCGTCGGCGAGGGCTGGCGCGATCTGCTGGGCAGCGCGCGCTGGTCGCAGGCCTGGCAGCGCCTCAGTGGGCGTCTGCCGCACAAGCCGCTCTGGATCCTCGGGCTGCTGCTGCCGGTGGCGCTGCTGCTGGCGCGTGGCGTCATGTTGCGGCGACTCTCGGAGCTGTCCCGTCGCCTGCGCGAGGTGCGCGAGGATCGCTTCCGCTACACCCTGCAGGCACTCGGGCTGAGCGCGCTGCTGGCGGCGCCGATGACCCTGTTCTGGTGGCTGCTGGGGCACATGCTGCAGTCGGTGGGGATTGCCGGCCAGTTCACCGAGAGCCTGGGCGGTGCGATGTTCGCCACCGCGCCGCACCTGTATCTCTACGCCTTCCTGTCGGTGCTCTGCCGCGAGGAAGGTGTGGCGCACATCCACCTGCGCTGGCTGCGCGCAAGGCGCGAGGCGATCATGCGCCTGCGCTGGTTCTGGTACCTGCTGGTGCTGCCGCTGTTGTTCTTCGTCGAGCTCTCGTTGTTGCGCGACATCGATGCGGTGAACAGCAGCGTCCTGCGCTCCTCACTGGTGCTGCTGCTCGCGGTGCTGGCGGCACTGTGCGGCTGGCTGCTGGCTCCGGGGCGGCTGTTCGCCAGCCGCGTCGCCGGCCCTGATCCGCGCCCCTTGCTGCGCCGGGTGCTGCGCGTGGGCGTGGTCGTCGGAATGCTCGTCATGGCGCTGCAGCCGCTGGCCGGCTACGTCTACACCTCGGCGACCCTGCTCGGGGTCTTCCTCGACACCCTGCAGGTGTTGCTCGCAGTGACCCTCGCGCATGGCCTGGTGCTGCGCTGGCTGGTGATCGGCGAGCGTCGCATCGCGCTGGCGCAACAGGCCCGGACAACCGAGCCCGAGCACTCCGATGCCGGCATGGACGTGCCGAAGATCGGACTCGACACGGTCAACCTGCGCAGCATCAGCGACCAGTCGCGCAGCCTGCTCAGGGCCACCACCATCGTGCTGCTCGGCAGCGGCCTGCTGTGGTCGCTGGCGGACGTCGCGCCCGCCTTCACGCTGCTCGACCAGGTGGTGCTGTGGCAGGCCAGCGAGCAGGTCGAAGGCGCCAACGTGGTGCGCGCCACCAGCCTCGGCGATGTGCTGCTGGCGCTGCTGGCGCTGGTGCTCGGGGTGGTCGCCGCCCGCAACGTGCCTGGATTGCTGGAGATCGTCCTGTTGCGGCGATTCACCGAGGATGCGTCGGTGCGCTACGCCGCCGTCGCGGTGACACGCTATCTGATCAGCTTCCTGGTCATCGTCGCCGTGTTCGGGCTGCTCGGCGTGCGCTGGGGACATCTGCAGTGGCTCGCCGCGGCCTTCTCGGTGGGCCTGGGTTTTGGCCTGCAGGAGATCTTCGGCAACTTCGTGTCCGGCCTGATCCTGCTGTTCGAACGCCCGTTCCGCGTCGGCGACATCGTCACCATCGGCGAGTTGTCGGGCACCGTGCGCCGGGTCAACACGCGTGCGACCACGATCGTCGACTTCGACGGCAAGGACATCGTGATCCCGAACAAGACCTTCATCACCGAGCGCTTCGTCAACTGGACCCTGAGCGACACGGTCACGCGCATCGTGCTGCGCATCGGCGTGGCCTACGACAGCAATCCCGACGAGGTGCGCGTCACCTTGCTGGAGCTGGCGCACGCGCACCCGGCGGTGCTCCACGAGCCTCCGCCGGTGGCCCTGCTGATGTCTTTGGGCGCCAGTACGCTGGACTTCGAGCTACGTTGCTTCGTCGACCAGATCGGCGACCGCCTGCGCACCACCGACGATCTGCACACGCGCATCATCGCGCGCTTCCGCGAGCGCGGCATCCGCCTGGCCTATCCGCAGATGGACGTGCACCTGCACCCTGCGGCAGGCGCGGCAGGGTGCGGATAGACGTCAGGCCCAACTCAGGCGACCGCCAGTTCGACCTCGATGTTGCCGCGGGTGGCCTTGGAGTAGGGGCACACCTGGTGCGCCGCCTGCATCAGCGCCATCGCCTGTTCGGCCGCAAGCTGCGGCATGTGGCCGGTGAGCTTGACCGCCAAGCCGTAGCCGGTGGCGTCCTTGCCGATGGTCACCTCGGCGCTGATCGTCACCGGCCCGGTGACGATCTTCTGCATGCCGGCGACCAGCTTGAGCGCGCCGCCGAAGCAAGCCGAGTAGCCGCAGGCGAACAACTGCTCCGGGTTGGTGCCATGCCCACCCGGACCACCCAGGCCCTTGGGCACCACCAGGGCGAAATCGAGGATGCCGTCATCGCTGGCGACCTTGCCGTCGCGTCCTGCGGTGGCACTGGCTTTTGCGGTGTAGAGGGGTTGCATGGGGTGCTCCGGTGGTGGGTGAGAACGGGAAGCAGTCTAATTCAGGAGCCAAAAGTGAAAAGTGAAACGTAAAACGTCAATTCGCCCCGCGCCCATTGACGTTTTCCGTTTCACGTTTGACCTTGCTTGCGGAGGAACAACTTCTGGCATCAGATCCGGCCCAGGCCCATTGACGTTTCACGTTTGACTCTGCTTGCGGCGGTACATCACTCGGCGTCGGGCCCGACCCACATCAAATCCACCTCCACCTTGTCGGTTTGCGCGATCACCGCGGGCGGGCCGTCGCGGCTGACGTCAATGGCGCGGCTGAGGGCGCCGGGGTGCGGCCAAGCCGTGCTGCCATGTGTCCCATCCGTCAGCGCATGGCGGTCGATGGTGGTGCCGGGGTTGTCGGCGGCGACGTAGAACACCGCGCCCTCGGCGACAGCCCAGTTCCGCCGGTCTCCCGGCGCCAGTTCGATCGGCAACGGCGAGCACTCCTGGCCGTGGCAGCGATGCAGGCGCGCATCGCCGACCTCGACCAGGAACAGGCCCTGCGGGTCCACCTGGTAGTGCTCGACGGAATCGTGCATGCGCTCGGGTGGCGCTTTGCCGTCCAGACGGAAACGCCACAGCGTGGCCAGGCGCTCGTCGCCGACACGGCACCAGGCATGCATGCCATCGGGGTCGAACTGTGCATCGTGCGCGCCCGCAGGCGCGTGCATGAGCGCTTGTGGCGCGTCGGCGCCGATGACGAACCGCCACAGATCGACGCCGGCCGGCGCATAGCGCGTCAGCAGCAGTTCGCGGCCATCCGGCGACCACGCCGGCTGCGCCCAGCGCATGGTCGGATCGAGCGGCAGCCGCGATTCGTTGCGGCTGGCCAGGTCCAGCAGGTAGATCGACTCGGCGCCATCGCGATTGGATTGGTAGACCAGTCGTTGGCCATCCGGTGCGAGGCGCGGGTAGGCATCGTAGCGGCTGGACGCGGTCAGGCGTTCGGGCACGGCGCCGGGCGCGAACCACCAGAGGTTGGCATCGTAGCCGGCCTGCTCGTAGACCAGCGTGCCATCGGCGGCGACATCCGGATAGCGTGCGCCGCGCGCGCCGAGTAATTCGGACTTGCCGCTGACCGGATCGATGGCGACCAGTGCGCGGAAGCCCAGGCCGTCGGTGGCGGCGAGGATCCGGCCATCGGTGAGAAAATCGGCGCCATACAGCATGCTCGCCGGGAAATCGATGCGCCGGTCGTTCCCGGCAGCCTCATGCAGGCGCAGCGAACGGTCGCCTTCGACGCCGCGCGTGTAGACGATCCGGCCGGCGCCGTCGATGCGCGGATGGGTGTCGTTGCCATGGCCCTGCGGCGGCGCAGTCAGCGATTCGCGTCGACCGTCGGCCAGGCGCAGGCGCGCAAGGCCAGCGCCATGCCCCGGCACTTCCGGCGGCGCGGTGTAGGCCACCTCGTCGCCTGCCCAGTCGGGGCAGCTCAGCACGCCGGGCGCACAGTCGGCGACGCGCACCGGCGCGCCACCCAGCACTGGCGCGCGCAACAGTTCGCAGGCACCTGCGCGGTGACGGGTCCACAGCACCTCGCGGTCGTCCGGGCTGAACACCGGGCAGAGGTCGTTCGCGCTTCCGTCGGTCAGCGTGCGGGCGATGCGCCCATCGCGCGAGCGCAGGCGGATGCTCGCGGTCTCGCTGTCGGGTGCGACCTCGCTGTAGACCACCAGATCGCCTGCATGCGCCAGCCGCGGGGCCAGTTCCCAGCCGGGATCGCTGGTCAGCGGCTGGGCGTTGAGCAGCCGCGCGCGCCAGTCCTCGGCCGCATCAATTGGCGCTTGCGGGCGCAGCAACCAGGCCAGCGCCAGCGCCGCGAGCCCGAAGGCCGCCAGTCCCGGTGCCAGGTGCGGCGGGCGGCGGACAGGCACTCCCGCCGACGGTGCAGCCGGTGGCGCAACCACGATGGGCGTGTCATCAGCCTCCGGGACTGCAGTCTCTGCGACCGGCGCAGACGCCTCCAGCCAGTTCACCGCCGCCAGCAGCCGATAGCCGACCTTCGGAATCGTTTCCAGGTAGCGCGGCGCGCGCGCATCGTCGCCGAGCGCCTGGCGCAGATCGGCGATGGTGCGCGAGAGCACCTCGTCGTTGACCATCCGACGCGACCAGGCCGATGCCAGCAGGGTCTCGCGGCTGACCGTGCGCCCGCCCGCGAGTGCCAGCAGGCGCAACAGCTGGATCAGGCGCGGCTGCACCCGCTGGCGTTCCTCGCCACGCTGGAATTCATTGAGTTCGGGCACGACCCGCCACTCGCCGACTTCAAAGGGTCTCAGGCGATCCGCGTCTGCTTCGTTTGGGTCGTGCGAAATCAATGATTTGTGCGAGTTCAGTGAAAACGGAGAAGTTCCGGAGGACAAGTTCAGGCGGGCCCGCGGGCCGCCGGGAAGGATGGTGCCACCCCAACTGGCAACGAGGAACCCTGCATGAAGATCGTCGGCATCATCGCCCTCAGTCTGGCCGCCGGCAGCGCGCTGGCGCAACCGGCCGCCTGTCCGCGGCTGCTGGTCAGCGGGTATTTCAGCAACAATGTGCACATATTCGACGCCTGCACCGGCGCTTTCGAGCGCCTGCTCGACAGCACCGGCCGGATTGCTGGCGCGCAGGCCACGGGCGTTGGCCCCGACGGCAAGCTCTATGTGGTCAGCGAAGGCAGCGGCCAGATCCTGCGCTACGACGCCCAGACCCTGGCCTTCGAGGCCGTGGCGGTGACCTTGCCGGGCACCTTCGGCGGCACCGGCATGGTCTTCAACGGCAACGAGATCTGGGTGGCCGGTTACAACTACGACGGCGTGCGGCGCTTCTCGCTCACCGGCGAATCGCTCGGCGATGTGGTCGCGCCGCGTGCCGGCGGCCTGAACGGCGCGGACAACGGCATGACCATCGGACCCGATGGCCGGCTGTACGTGCCGGGCTACGACAGCGACAGTGTGGTCCGGCGCGACTCCGTCAGCGGCCAGACCAGCACCTTCATCGCGGCCGGTGCCGGCGGCCTGAACGAGACCCGCGGCATCCTGTTCGAGCCCGATGGCCAGACCCTGCTGGTGACCAGCGAGGGCAACGGTCGCGTGATCCGCTACACGGCGAACGGCGCGGCGATCGGCAGCGTGATCACCGGGCTCAACCGGCCCACCGGCATCGCCTACCATCCGGATGGCAGCCTGCTGGTCGCTGATGCCGAAGCCGTGCGCAAGTACGATCCGCAGAGCTATGCGCTGCGCGGGACGCTCGCGACCGTGGCCGCCGGGCAAGTCGACGGCACCACGTACATCAGCTTCCTGCCGCGCGTCGGCATCGACCAGGCGCAAGTCGGCAGCCAGTATTGGGTCAGCGGCAGCGGGCCGATCACTGGCCGGACCATCGTGATCGACCAGGTCATCAGCACCGTCGGGCCGGCCTTCGGCGCCAACTATGACCCGGCGGAACTCGTCATCGAGCGCTGGGGTTCGTTGCGCGTGCAGTTCACCAGTTGCACCCGGGCGAACTTCAGCTGGGACTCCACCGGCGCCGACTCCGCTGGCTTCGGCAGCGGCAGCTACCCCATGCAGCGCATCGTCGAGAACGAGCTGACCCAGCGTTGCCAGCAGCAGGGCTTCGACAACGCCAACGACATGCAATGGATCCTCGGCAGCTGGTACGGCGGCGACGCACGCAACGGCGAGGGCATCCTGATCGACAAGACCCTGGACGGACGCGCCTTCGTGGCGTGGTTCACGTATCGGCCACGCTGATCGGCCGAAGCTGAATGGAAAATCGTGCGCCGCCGCCGCAACCGGCTGCGGTTCAGGCGCCGCGGTGCAGGTTTGAGCCCTGGCCAACTGCAGGAGCACTGCGATGCGAACCCGGATTGTCCTGTTGATGCTTGCCCTGCTGACGCTGGCGGCATGCGCCACGCCGCCACGCTACTACAACGACGGCTACCGCAGCGCCTGCAACAACTGCGGCACCGTCGAACGCATCGAGCGCGTTTACGGCGAGCGCGAAACCACCGGTGGCGGCGCGGTGCTCGGCGCGATCATCGGCGGCGCCCTCGGCAACCAGGTCGGCAAGGGCGATGGCCGCAAGGCCGCGACCGTGGCCGGCGCGGTGATTGGCGGTGCCATTGGCAATGCGGTCGAGAAAGACCAGCGCTCTCGCCCGCGCTTCGAGATCTTCGTGCAAATGGACGACGGCCGCCGCCTGGTGGTCGAGCAACCCAGCCTGGACGGACTGCGCGAGGGCGATTACGTGCAGATCGTGGGCAACCGGGCGCAGCTGTTCTGAGCCGGGCGCCTGGGTCAGGCGGTGCTCACGGGGCGGGCTGGATCCCGGATCCATCCGCTCCACGAATCCGGATACAGGCGGGAGCCGCGCAGGCCGGCGACTTCCATCGCCAGCAGGTTGTGGCAGGCGGTGACGCCGGAGCCGCACATGTGCACCACCTGGGTGGCGGGGCGGCCGTCGAGCAAGGCCGCGAATTCCGCGCGCAGCTGGGCCGGGGTCTTGAACTTCCCGTCGGCCGCGAGGTTGTCGCTGAAGGGGCGGTTGACCGCGCCCGGGACATGGCCGGCGACCGGGTCGATAGGCTCCACTTCGCCGCGGAAGCGCGCCGCGCCGCGTGCGTCGATGAGCGCGATGCTGCGATCGGCAAGTCCCGCGCTGACGGCGTCCGCGCTCAGCCAGGCACTGGCCGGCAGCGCAAGTCGCAGCGGCAGCCGCGTCGGCGGATAGCTCGGCGGCGTGCCGGTTTCGAGCGGCAATCCGTCGGCTTTCCAGGCCGCGAACCCGCCATTCAGGACCTTCACCTGGGCGAAGCCGAGCACGCGCAGCAGCCACCACAGGCGCGCCGCGTAGGCGCCGTGGTCCTGGTCGTAGGCGACGATGTGGGTATCACGGGTCAGGTCCAACCGCGCGAACGAGGCCGCCAGCGCGCGCATCCCGGGCAAGGGGTGGCGGCCGTGGGTGTCCATCTGCGACAGGTCCGAGAGATCGCGGTTGAGGTCCGCGTAGCGCGCGTGCGGGATGCGTCCGGCCGCGTAGGCGCGCGATCCGGCATCGGGATCGGCGAGGTCGAAGCGGCAATCGACAAGGCGCAACTGGCGGTCTTCCAGCCGCGCGACAAGCTCAGCGGTCGAGATCAGCGGGGTCGAAGCCATGGCGGTCGAGGCGCTCCAGCAGGTTCACCAGCATGCCTGCGGTGGCGCCCCAGATGTAGCGCTCGCCGTAGGGGAATGCATAGTAACCGCGCAGGCGACCGCGGAAATGGCGCTCTTCGCGCTTGAGATTGCGGCGGTCGAGCAGGAAACGCAGCGGAACCTCGAACACTTCGTCGACTTCGCGCGCGTCCGGTCGCGTCTCGCAGCCGGGATCGACAATGCCGACGACCGGGGTGACCGCGAATGCGCTGATCGTGCCGTAGACATCCAGGAGTCCGATCGGCCGGACCGCGGAAGGGGGGATCCCGAGTTCCTCATGCGTCTCGCGCAGCGCACCGGCGACTGCGTCGGCGTCGCCAGCCTCGATGCGTCCGCCGGGAAAGCTGATCTGGCCGCCGTGAGTGGGCAGGTCCGGGGTGCGTCGGGTCAGCAGCACCTGCCAGCCGGCGTCGCGCGGAATCAGACCGACCAGCACCGCGGCGGGGCGTAGCGGCTGGCCCGGCGGAAGCAGGCCGTCGAGTTCGTCGAGGTTGCATGGGGCGGCGCTGGCGCAGCTGACAGGGCGCAGCGCGCCGGCCAGATGATCGATCCAGCCCGGCCGCAGCAGCGTGGGCGCCTCATCCCACATTCGGGCCCATTCCGCGCTGCGGCAGCACCTCGTCCATGATGCGCAGTCGTTCTGCGTCGCTCATCCGGCTCCACGCGCCGATCTCGTCGCCCGTGCGCAAACAACCCATGCACAAACCGTCGTCGCCGAGGGTGCAGATGCCAATGCACGGGGTGAGCGCGGGCGGCGGAGCCGGGCGCCAGTTCACATTCCAGTCCATGCGCGCAAGTGTATCGCTTGCCACGCCGGAAGCGCGCGTGAAAGCATCCGCGCCATGCAAAAGCCATTCCCGCATTCAACCGCCGCTCAGGGCGGCAACTACCAGGTCCCGGGCGCGTGCTAGCCGTCGCCGGCAAGATCCTGCGCGACTACGGCAAGGTGCTGGGTGAGATCGAACCCGGTTGCGCCGCGTTGCCGCGCTCCTTCCTGCCGCACCCGCGCGGTGCGATCCAGGAGGCCACGTTGCGCGTGCTGGCCACGCTGAGCCCGGGCGACGACGCGCTGCGCGATGCGTTGATCCGGGGATTCGTGTTCCTCGCCCAGTTCGTCGACGACGACGACGCCATGCGCGTGGCCGAGGGCCAGGCGCAGATGGACGCGCTGGCGCTCGATGCCGGCGCCGAACCGCAATCGCCGCAGGCGCTGGAAGCGCTGCGGGTGGTCAACCAGATCAAGGTGGAGATGGAGCAGGCGCTGTTGCAGGCCTGCCAGGCGGCGCGGATTCCGCTGTCGCGGGCGCCATCGTTGTTGCGGTGAAGGGGGTAGGCCGGTGTATCGCGCGGCGATTCACCGGCGTGAGCGCCGGGGAGGCGCGCTGCGCCACCCCGGCCTACGCGCGGCTTGGCCGCGCGGACCACTCACCGCTTTACTTCACTTCGATCAGCTTGATATCGAAGATCAGCGCCTGGTTCGGGCCGATCGGGCGCGGACCGCGATCGCCGTAGGCCATTTCTGGCGGCAGGAAGATCTGCCAGTGGTCGCCGACGCGCATCAGCGGCAGCACTTCCTGCCAGCCCTTCAGCACCTGGTCGACCTGGAACTTGGCCGGCACGCCGCGCGCGAAGGAGCTGTCGAACTCGAAACCGGTGATCAGCGAGCCGCGGTAGTGCACGGTCACTTCACTGGTCGCGGTCGGGCGGCTTCCGTTGCCTTCCTCGATCACGCGGTACTGGATGCCCGAGGGCAGCGCGACGATGCCCTTCTTGGCGCGGTTCTCGGCCATGAACTTGTCGCTCGCGGCCTTGTTGTCGGCGGCGAGCTTGTTGAACTTCGCTTCGGCCTCGCTGCGCAGCTTGTTTTCCAGCAGTTCCATCTGCTGGCCGAGTTGTTCGCGCGGATAGGCGACTTCCTTGCCGGCGAAGCCATCGCGCAGCGCGCGGATCACGCCTTCGACATCGATGTCGACGCCGCGTTCCTTGAGATCGGCGCCGAACTGGTAGCCGACCGCATAGCTCATCTTGGTCTTGTCCATCGCGACCGCCGGGGCGGCCGGCGCGGCGCTAGGGGCGGGGGTCTGCGCAACAGCGGACAGCGACAACACAGCAGCGGCAACCGCCGCCAACCCAGTGAATTTCATCTAAACCTCCAAATGGAGCGGGATTTGCGACTGCACGGGGCTCACGGGCCGCCGAGTCTGTCGCGCTTTGAGGGGCGCGCGGATTCTAAGGGAAGCTTCCGGCCAGCGTCACCCGGATCGTTGCGCGCGGGCGATGTCGTTCAGGTCCGCCTCGCAGGCTTGCTCGCCCGGGTGACCGGATGGCGAGTTCTGCACAATCGTGGCGAGGCTCGCCACCGGGGGTTCGTGGCGGGTACGGATCGTCGGCAGTGACATCAATCAAATCAATTACTTAGACCGTTGGCACGGGACTTGGAATGGGTCAATCACCCGCAAGGGGCATGAATCCACGAGGAGATAGCAACATGGGTGTCTTTTCCCGCCTGTCCGACATCATCAACGCGAACCTCAATTCGCTGCTCGACAAGGCCGAGGATCCCGAAAAGATCGTCCGCCTGATGATCCAGGAAATGGAAGATACGTTGGTCGAAGTGCGCACGGCGGCGGCCAAGGTGATTGCCGAACGCAAGGAGCGCGAGCGCCAGCTCGGCGTGCTCGACCAGGAACAGCGCGACTGGGAACACAAGGCGGAACTCGCCTTGCGCAAGGATCGCGAGGACCTGGCGAAGGCCGCGCTCTCGCACCGCGCTGCACTGGCCGACCAGGCCAAGGCGGTCGCTGGCGACCTCGAGCGTGCTCGGCGACAACCTGGCCAAGCTCAATGACGACATCGCCAAGCTCCAGGCCAAGCTGCAGGACGCCAAGGCACGCCAGCGCACCATCGTGATCCGCGCGCAGAACGCGCAGACCTCGCTGAAGGCGCGCACGCAGATCCACTCGGCCAAGATCGACGACATGCTGAACCGCTTCGACTATGCCGAACGGCGCATTGACGCGGTCGAGGCGCAGGCGGAGGCTCTGGATCTGGGCCGCGCGAAGACCCTGAACCAGGCCTTTGCGGACCTGGAGTCGGAGGAGCGCATCAAGGCCGAGCTGGAAGCGCTGAAAGCCCGTGTCAACCAGCCTAAGGGGTAAGCACGATGTGGGCGGCACTTGAGGTACCGCTGATCGTCTTCATGGTGGTGGTGCTGCCGGTGTGGCTGGTGCTGCACTATCGCAGCAAGCGGCCAGCGGCGCCGCCGACGACGGCGGTCAACACGGACGGCGACATCGCGGAGCTGTGGCAGACCGCGCGTCGCATGGAAGAGCGCATCCGGACGCTGGAACGCATCCTGGATGCCGACACCCCCAACTGGCGAGGTCGCACATGAGCCGCAGTCATCGATTCGGGTATCAGTACGCCGGCGGTTGCCACTGGAATGGAGCAGCATCGATGAACGACCGATTCAGTCCCGGCCCGCGCCTGTACCGGGATGTGGACCACCGCTGGATCGCCGGTGTGTTGGCGGGTGCGGCGACGCACTTCGGCTGGAACCTGACCGCGCTGCGCATGGTCACGATGATCGCCTGCCTGACGCCGATCGTGCCGGTGGTGATGGTGGGGTACATCCTGTGTGCGCTGTTCCTGCCGCCACGCACGGCATTCGATGGGGCGGTCCCGCCGCCGCCGCCGGGTGCCGCCAGCGACTGGCAGCCGGCGCCCCCGGCGCATGTGACCGCCAGCGAACTGCGCTACCGCATCCGTGAGATGGAAGACCGGCTGCGTGCGATGGAGGCCTATGTCACCAGCAGCAAGTACGAAATCGACCGCGAACTGAAGCGCGGTCCGCTCTGAGCATCGGCGGCTGCCGTGAAACGCCCTGGCGCGAATCCCGGTTCCGGTGTCGCAATGACGAAGGCCCGCGTTCGCGGGCCTTTGGTCATTGCTGCGATCAGCGCCGCGGGAATTCCTGAGACCAGTCAGGCACCTGCACCTTGGGCAATTGCACGGGTTCATCGTGTCTGGTGAAGCTGACGCGCAACTGTTCGCCGCTCTGCAATCTTGCCTCCAGTTTGATCAGTCGTGAGTTCTCCTCGTCGATGCATACGCCGAGCAGGCTGAAGCGCGTCATCAGTTGCGGCCGCAGGCTCAGGTTCACGGTGCGCGGCTGGCAGGTGCCTCCGGGGACGATTTCCGGCGCGGCCTTGTCGGCGCTCAACACGTCCTCGGCCTGCGGCAACATGGCCAGTGTATCGGCCAGCAGTGCCAGCGAACTCTGGACCAGCGGGCTCTGGTCGTACCCCGCGGCCGACTCCCGGAACCAGCGCCCGTTTTGCAGCACCCAGTTGCCGTCATGGTCGGCACTCGGCTTGGGCAGTGTCCGCACGCCGAAGGAAAAGCCCTGGCCGGCCCCCGTGCCTGTCGCGTACTCGCTGCCGCCGTCGGCGAGGGTCATCTCGCTTTCGAAGGCGTAACTACCGCCACTGGTGAGCGTCCGGACCGCGCGCTCATAGGGTGTGCTGATTTTCGCCGGCGGCGGGGGCGCGCGCCGGGATCCAGCGTCGGCAGCGGGCGTTGCCGCCTCGGGCTCTGGCTGCGCGACCTCGGGTTCATCACTGCATGCCGCGAGGGCGGTGCACAGGGCCAGGGGCAACATCAAACGCGGTACGGTCATTGACATGCGTGATTGCTCGGACTTCGGGATATGGCGCCTCAGACCGCAAAAGCGCGCCGGTGTTCCCGATGGCATTCACAGATCGACCGCGCCGCGTATCAGCGCGCAGCAGCGCCCGCCGATGTGCACCCGCCCGGCAGCGTGACGAACGTGCACTTCGCCCGCGCGACCCACGGCATGGCCTTGACTCGCCGAGTAGCGCCCACCGAACGCGGCCAGGCGATTCTGCGCGGCCAGCCAGTCGCCCACTGCGGCCTGGGCGCTCCCGGTGACTGGATCCTCGGGCACGCCGGTGGCGGGCGCGAAGGCGCGCAGTTCCAGCGGCACCGGCAGGTTCGGTTCGAAGGAGAACACCGCCAGGCCCTCGACCTTGAGCGAGCGGCTCAGCGTGGCGATCAGTTCGAGGTCCGGGACGATCGCGCGTACCTGCGCGCGACTGGCCAGTTCCAGCAGCACCCAGCGGGCACCCAGGTCCGACAGCACCGGGCGCTCGCCGACGCCCGCGCCGACGCCGCCGATGGCACGCGGCAGCGCCTCGATGATTTCCGGTGGCAGCGCACTGCGCCGTGGCAGCGGCGCCTGCACCGAGACCACCCGCTGGTTGCCCTCGCCATCGACATGCACGTCGAGCAGACCCGCGCCGCACTGCTGCACCAGTTGGCCGTGGGCGTCCGGCTTGACCAGTCCGGCGTCGAGCAATGCCCAAGCCGTGCCGACACTCGGATGGCCGGCGAACGGCAGTTCCGCCATCGGCGTGTAGATGCGCACCTGGTAACTCGCGCCTGGCGCATCCGGCCGCAGCACGAAAGTCGTCTCCGACAAATTGGTCCAGCGCGCGAAGCGCTGCATCGCCGCCGGATCCATGCCGTTGGCATCCAGCACCACCGCGAGCGGATTGCCGTACATCGGCACCGCGGTGAACACATCGACCTGGACAAAGGGACGCAGCATGGTAGCGGCTCCGGACACGGCCGTTCAGGCTCGCGCGTTGAGGCGTCAGGCGCAAGTGCTGGGGTGGAGCAGGTGAAGCGGGGGAGGTGAAGCGGGGGGCGGGGGGAGGTGGAGCGGGGCGGGGGTGCTGTTGTGGGGAAATGGCGGGGCGGTTTCGTGGGTCGCCCTCGACGCGCCTGGGGTCATCCACGGAGACCGGTGCCTTTCCCCTTGCCCCTCGCCCCGCTTCATCTCTCCCCGCCCTTGCATTTTCCGCACCCCGCTTCATCTCCCCCGCTTTTGGGCCTCATGCTGCACCGCCACACAAGCATGGTCGAAGTTTCATATCGAACGCCACTGAGAAGCCATTTCCGATCTCGCAAGCTCTTGCTGCAGTGCGCTAAGGTTGGCGTCCCTTGACGGGCATGAACGAGGTCGCGGCGGTCACCATGCGCTGGATAGTCCTGAAGTTCGGCGGCACAAGTGTGTCGCGGCGGCATCGCTGGGAGAACATCGGCCGCCTGATGCGCGAGCGCCAGCAGCTTGGCGTGGGCGTGGTCACCGTGGTCTCGGCACTGTCGGGGGTCACCGACGCGCTCAAGGCACTGATCGCGCTGCACGGCGATCCGGCCGCCATGGCCGCGGCGGGCGAGGCGCTGATCGAGCGCCACCTGGCCTTCGCGCGGGATCTCGACGTCGCACCCGAAGTGCTCAACCATCGCGTCGCGGAGCTGCGCCGGCTGGTCGGCGATGTGCGTGCCGCGGCTGGCGGACACGCCTGGCAGGCCGAAGTGCAGGCGCAGGGCGAGTTGTGGTCGAGCACTTTGGGCGCGCACTTCCTCGCGGGCCTTGGGATGGCGGTCAAATGGCTGGATGCGCGCGATTACCTCACCAGCCGCGAGCAGGCGCTCGCCACCGAGTGGTCGCGCTACCAGAGCGCGATCTGCGAGCCGCGCCCGAGCCCGGCGGTGCGGCAGGACCTGGCCGCGCGCGGACAGATGTTCATCACCCAGGGCTTCATCGCGCGCCAGCCGGGCGGCGACACCGTGCTGCTCGGGCGCGGCGGCTCGGACACGTCCGCCAGCTACTTCGGTGCGCTGCTCGGCGCCGAGCGGGTGGAAATCTGGACCGATGTGCCGGGCATGTTCAGCGCCAACCCCAAGCAAGTACCGGATGCACGCCTGTTGCGCCGGCTGGACTACGACGAGGCACAGGAAATCGCCACCACCGGCGCCAAGGTGCTGCATCCGCGCGCCATCGGCCCGGTGCGCGAGGTCAAGGTGCCACTGTGGATCAAGGACACCGAACGGCCCGAGTTGCCGGGCACCGAGATCGTCGCCGAGGCCGCCGGTGGCGCGCCCAGCATCAAGGCGATCTCGCTGCGCAACGGCATCACCCTGGTGTCGATGGAATCGATCGGCATGTGGCAGCAGGTGGGCTTCCTCGCCGATGTGTTCGCCTGCTTCAAACAGCACGGCCTGTCGGTGGACCTGATCGGCTCGGCTGAAACCAATGTCACGGTGTCGCTGGACCCGAGTGACAACCTGCTCGACGCCGGCACCCTGGACGCGCTGTGCCGCGACCTGGCGCGCGTCTGCCGCGTGCGCGTGATCGCGCCCTGCGCGGCGGTGACCCTGGTTGGCCGCGGCATGCGCGGGATGATGCACCGGCTGTCGGAGATCCTCGCCGAGATCGGCGCGCGCCGGGTGCACCTGGTGTCGCAGTCGTCCAACAACCTGAATCTTACCTTCGTCATCGATGCCGCCGACGCCGACGGCGTGGTCCCCGCGCTGCACGCGCACCTGGTGCGCGAGGGCCTGACCGGCGCCGACGGTGACCCGGTGTTCGGCCCCTCCTGGCGTGCGCTGGAGCGCGTGCCGGAGCCGCCGCCGGTGCGCTGGTGGGAAAGCGCGCGGGCGGCGCTTCTGGCGCGCGCGCAGGCGCTGCCGACGCCGTGTTATGTCTACGCCGGCAGCATGCTGCGCGCCCGCGCAGCCGACCTGCTCGGACTCAAGTCGGTCGATCGCCGCTACTACGCGCTCAAGGCCAATCCACATCGGGAGATCCTGCGCACACTCGCTGGACTCGGCTTCGGCATGGAGTGCGTGTCGCTCGGCGAACTGGACCATGTGCAGGCCACGCTGCCGGACCTGCCGCCGGAGCGCGTGCTGTTCACGCCGAATTTCGCGCCACGCGCCGAATACGCCGCAGCGCTGGCGCGCGGCGTGCGCGTGACGGTCGACAACCTGTCGCTGCTGGAGCGCTGGCCGGAGCTGTTTGTGGGGCGCGAGATCCTGCTGCGCTTCGACCTCGGCCGCGGTCTCGGCCACCACGACAAGGTCAAGACCGGCGGCGAGAAGAGCAAGTTCGGCATTGCCGTGGCCGAGGTTGCCGCCGCCGCGCGCCTGGCGGCCGCCTGCGATGCGCAGGTGATCGGGCTGCATGCGCACCTCGGCAGCGGGATCTTCGACATCGCGCACTGGAAGACGGTCTACGCCGACCTCGCCGGACTCGCGGATCGCTTCCCGGCAGTGCAGGCGCTCGACATCGGTGGCGGCCTGGGCGTGCCGCACGAGCCGGGCGAACAGCCGCTCGCGCTGGCGGAACTGGATGCCGCGCTGGCTGGGGTCAAGTCGCTTTACCCGCGCTTCGAACTGTGGATCGAGCCCGGCCGCTACCTCGTCGCCGAGGCCGGCGTGGTGCTGACCCGCGTGACTCAGACCAAGCGCAAGAGTGGGGTGCAGTTCGTCGGTGTCGACGCCGGCATGCACACCCTGCTGCGCCCGGCGCTGTACGACGCCTGGCACGAGATCGTCGACCTGAGCCGTCACGGCCAGCCAACTGGTGGCCGCTGGCAGGTCGTCGGCCCGATCTGCGAATCCGGCGACATCCTCGGCCGCGACCGCGCTCTGCCGGAGCCGCAGGAGGGCGATTTGATGCTGATCGCCAACGCCGGCGCCTACGGTGCGTCGATGGCATCGCGCTATAACCTGCGCGAGGCGGTGCGCGAGGAGTGGGTGGATGAGTTGTGAGAAGCCAGGAGCGGGGCAGGGGGCAGGGGGCAAGGGGAATTGCCAAGGCTTCGGACATGCCCCGGATTCATGGCCGAGCGCCTCCATTCGCCCCAGTGGGGTTCGAGCCTTGAGGCAGCGGCCCCTGCCCCTTGCCCCTTGCCCCGCCTTTCCGAGCCTCACGACATGACCCAACCCCGCCCCACCGCCACGACCTTCCGCCTGACCGACTGCCGTTACGCCGACGGAGAGGTGTTGCTCGGCTATGCCTTCGACGATGGCGCCACGATGTTCGAGCGCATCCGCTTCCCTGGCGCGCCGGCGGCGGTGCCGGCGGGGCGCGAGGCGGCGTTCGCCCGGGCGCTGGCACTGCTGCACGGGATCGCGGGCGTCAGCTACTACAAGGCACTGGTCCCGGAGCGTATCGAAGTGGCCGGTGAGGCTTTCGATCCGGCGCTGGCGACGCTGCTGGACGAGGTCTGGCTGCATGGCCTTGGCGAGTTCGCGCATCACAACGGCCTGGACTTGCGCGGGCGGATCCGCTTCCCGCATGGCGCGGAACCAGCACCCGCGGCAGCTGCGCTTGGCCTGCCGCGGCGCGCGCTGGTGCCGATCGGTGGCGGCAAGGATTCGCTGGTCAGCATCGAGACGCTCAAGCGCGCGGGCGATCCGGTCGCGGTGGTGTGGATCGGCCGCAGCGAACTGATCCGCGCCTGCGCCCAGGCCACCGGGCAGCCGCTGCTGAACATCGAGCGCGAGATCGCGCCGGAACTGTTCGAACTCAATCGCCGTGGCGCCTGGAACGGCCACATCCCGGTCACCGCGATCAACTCGGCGATCCTGACCCTGGCGGCGCTGCTCTACGGCTACGACGAGATCGTGTTTTCCAACGAGGCTTCGGCGAGCGTCGGCAACCTCGTCAGCAACGAACTCGACATCAACCACCAGTGGAGCAAGGGCCTGCGCTTCGAGACCCTGTTCGCCGGCTACCTGCGCGACGCGGTAGCTGCCGACCTGCGCTACTACTCGCTGCTGCGGCCGTTCTCCGAACTGGCGGTGACCGAGCGTTTCGCCCGGTTGACCCGCTATCACGGGCTGTTTTCCAGCTGCAACCGCAATTTCCGCATCCTCGGCGACAAGCCCTCCTCGCGCTGGTGCGGCGAGTGTCCGAAATGCCGTTTCGTGTTCCTCGCGCTGGCGCCGTTCATGAGCAAGCCCGCGCTGCTGACGATCTTCGGCCGCAACCTGCTGGACGAGCCGGAGCAAGTGGCGGGTTTCGATGCGCTGCTCGAATTCGGCGCGGTCAAACCCTTCGAATGCGTGGGCGAGGGCCGCGAATCCCGCGCCGCGCTGCTCGCGCTGAGCCAGCGCGCCGACTGGCGCGAGGACGCTCTGGTGCGGCGCTTCGTCGACGAGGTGCTGCCGGCGATCGATCCCTCCGGGCTCGAGCTGCCGCCACTGCTGCGGCCTTCCGGAGAGCACCACGTTCCGGCGAGGCTGTGGGCGGCGCTGGGCCTGGAATCCTGAGCCGGTTGTCGGTAGGCGGTTGTGTCGGCAGCAGCCGATGTGCCCTGAGCCCGTGGGAGCGGCTTCAGCCGCGATCTTTTCCCGGCGGCTGCTGGAGAAGATCGCCGACAGAGTCGGCTCCCACAGGTGTGTCGGTGTTCGAGCCTTGCTGCCCAGAACCCAGAACCCACAACCCACAACCCACAACCCACAACCCACAACCCACAACCCACAACCCACAACCCACAACCCGGCTAGATCCTGCCCGCCATCCAATCCACCACCTCGGGCTGCCGGGCATACTTGGCCACTGAACCTCCCGGAACCCGCGCGTGACCGCAGCCCTCGACCAACCTCGCCGCCTTGGCCTGTGGAGCGCCTGTGCCATCGTCGTGGCGAACATGGTGGGTACGGGGGTGTTCTCGACCCTGAGCTACCAGGTGCATGCGCTGCCGGATGAGCGCGCGATCCTGCTGTTGTGGGTGCTCGGCGGGATTTCGGCGCTGGCAGGCGCCTTGTGCTGTGCGGAGCTGGGTGCGGCGCGACCACGCTCTGGAGGCGAGTACGCGCTGCTGACGCAGCTGTTCCATCCGGCGGCGGGCTTCATCGCCGGCTGGATCTCGGTGGTCGCCGGATTTGCCGGGCCAATCGCCGCCGCCGCGCTCGCCTTTGCGGCCTATTTCGGCAAGTTATGGCCGGCTGCGGCGGCGGTGCCGATGTGGATCGCGATTGGCCTGGTGACCTTGATCAGCGCGCTGCACTTGCTGCGGGTGGAGATTGGCGCGCGCTTCCAGGTGATCACCACGCTGCTCAAGATCGTGGTGATGCTGGCGATCGTCGCCGCCGCGCTGCTGTTCGCGCCAGCACGCGAGCCGGCCACCGCCGATCTCGGTTCGGTGATCGCCAACCCGGCGTTTGCGGTCTCGCTGGTCTATGTGACCTACGCCTACCTCGGCTGGAACGCTGCGCTGTACGTGGCCGGCGAGGTGCGCGATCCGCAGCGCAGCCTGCCGCTGGCGCTGATCGCCAGCACCGCGCTGGTGACGCTGCTGTATGTCGCGGTCAACTGGGCCTTCCTCCGCCTGGTGCCTTTCGACGAGCTGGTGCGGGTCAATCCGGGTGCGATGACCGTGGACAACGAACTGGCGGTGGGTTTCCTCGCCGGGCGCGCACTGTTCGGCGAGCAGGGCGGGATGATCGTCGGCGGCGCGATTGCGTTCACCCTGATCTCCACGGTCAGCGCGATGGTGCTGGCCGGCCCGCGCGTGCTCGCGGCGATGGCCGAGGACTGGCGCCCATTCGCGCTGTTCGGCCGGCGCCACTCTGGCGGCTCGCCGCGCGCGGCGATCGCTTTCCAGTGGCTGCTGATCGTGCTCCTGCTGGCCACCGCGAGCTTCGAATTCGTGATCAACTTCATCGGCGTGTCGCTGACCCTGTTCAACATGGCAGTGATCGTCGGCTTCCTGCGCGACCGCGTGCGCCGACCGGACCTGCCGCGCCCCTTTCGCGCGCCCTTCGGCTGGACCTCAGGCCTGCTTTTCCTTGCCATCAACGGGTGGATGATCGTGTTCCTGTGCTTCAACGAACCCAAGGCTGTGCTGCTTTCCCTGGCATCCATCGCGGTCGCATTCGCGGCCTATTGGCCGTTGCGCCGGCATGCGCCAACGCAAGCGGCCAAGGTGCCCGCATGAGGGCTGTCCGCGGTTTGTTTGGAGTCCTGCTCGCGCTGGCATCCGGCGCGACCCTGGCCATGGATGTCTGCCCCGGCGCCGACCCGCGCGCCAGCTGGAACCAGGGCACGCTGAACGACACCGCGCGCATCCTCGCCGGGCTGCGTGCGCCACTCGAGTCCGATCTGGCGGAGGTGGTCGATCCGCGCGCGCTGGAGCGCCATCGCGACACCCTGGGCGCCAGTTGGGCGCAACTGCGCCAGCGTCAGCTCGAACCTGCTGCACGCTTCGCGCGCGAGGCGCTGGGACCCGTCGGCAGTGCGCCGCGACGCGTCTACTACCCCTTCAGCGGACCGGATGCACTGTACCTGCTGACCATGTTTCCGGACGCGCGCGCCTCCGTGCTGACTGGCCTGGAACCGGTTGGCAGCGTGCCCGATTTCAAGGGCCTGGATGCGCGGCAGATCGAGGCCGGGCTCGCGGAGGTGCGCAAGTCGCTGTACGCGATCCTCTCCTTCAGCTTCTTCCGCACCAACGATCTGACTGTCGACCTGCGCAAGAGCCGCTTCTCGGGGGTCACGCCGATCCTGTTCGTGTTTCTCGCGGAAGCGGGCTACGCGGTATTCGACGTGCGCTATGTGCTGCTGCCGCCGGGCGGCGCGCTGTGCCAGGCGGATGCGGCGCAGATCGGCAAGCCACCGGCGGGCCATCTGCCCGGGGTGGAGATCGAGTATTTCCACCCGGACGACGCCGATTTCCGCAAGCTGGTGTACTTCGCCGCGGACCTCGGCGACGGTGGCCTGAAGCGCACGCCGCAGTACATCGATTTCGTGACCGCCTTCGATGCCGACGCCACCTACCTCAAGAGCGCGTCCTACCTGATGTACCGGCCATGGTTCTCGCAGGTGCGCAAGCTGATCCTCGATCACAGCGAGATCGTGCTGCAGGACGACTCGGGCATCCCGCACGCCTGGTTCCGCCCGGCGCTGTGGCAGGCCACGCTGTACGGCCGCTACGGCTCGCCGATCGCATTATTCAGCAACTGGACCCAGCCGGGGCTGCGCCAGGCGTACGCGGAGGGCGATCCGCAGCCGCTCGATTTCGGCATCGGCTACCGTCACCGGCGCAACGACAGCAACCTGCAGCTGTACCGCAAACGGCCCGAGGAACATGCGTCGCCGTGAGTGCCTTGCGGCGCTGCTCGCCGGCGCCGGATGGCCCTTCGGCCTGCGCGCCACGGAGTCGCTGGGCGCGTTGATCGGCGCCGCCGGCCCGGTTGCGCGACGGGTGCTAGCGGCGCGCGCGGCATACCAGCCACAAGTGCTGCTGACGCACTGCGTGCGCGACGGAAGCGCTTGGCGCGCGCAGGAGAGCGAGGCCTTCGGACTGCGGTCGCGGCAATGGTTCGCGGCCGCCAGTTGGGTCAAGCTGCCGCTGGCCGGAGTGCTGCTGGAGGAACTGGATCGCCGCGGACTGGACATTGCGGCCGGCGCGCTGCGCCTGGAGGTCGATGGTGCGACTGCCTGCGCGCCGCTGCCCGCAGCGCAGGCAGGCGGATGGCGCCTCGATGCGCTGATGCAATCCATGCTGGTGGTCAGCGACAACCTCGCCTACAACGCGCTGTACGAGCTGCTCGGCAGCGACGCGATCCACGCGCGACTGCGCGAACTTGGTTTTCCCGGGATCCGGATGGCGACGCGCCTGGGCTGCCCGCAGCCGCGCAGTCCGGGCAAGCTCGCCGCGCGCCTGCGTGACGCACGGGGCGCCGTGGTGTGGGAATCGCCGGCGCAGCTGCAGGAAACCTTCCAGCGCTTTCCGCATGGCAAGGCCCGCGCGGGGCGCGCCTGGGCTGAGGGCGGCCGCGTGATTCCTGGCGCGCACGATTTCAGCGACTCGAACTTCATCCCGCTGGCCGATGTGCACCACATGACGCTGGAGTTCGGCGGTCAGGTCGGCCTGTTGTTCGAACTCACCGCACCCACGCGTCGCTGGCTGGCCGACACACTTTCGCTGGTGCCGCGGCAAGCGGGCGGTCTGGGCGTGGAGCAGCGTGCGCTGCCCGACGATCATTCGAAGTGGCTGCTGCCGCTGGATGCCGCCGGCCATTTTCCAGCGCATCTGCGCATCCACAGCAAGAACGCGCAGTCCTACGGCTGGATTGGCGACAGCGCCTTCATCGTCGACGAACAGGCTGGGCGCGCCTGTGCCCTCACGGCGCTGGTGTTCGTCGACCGCGATGGCGTGCTCAACGACGGCGCTTATGACTACGCTGGGACCGGCCGCCCGTTCCTGCGCGAAGTCGGCAGCGCGCTGTGGAAGGACGTCCGGGTGACGTTGAACGCTCCGACCGGGGCCGGTTAAACGCGGAGACGCGGAGGGCGCGGAGAAAAGGCCGCGGAAAGCGTCTGGGAGTGGGCTCCAGGGAAATTCCGAAACGCTAGTGTGGTGTTCCGTAATTACCTTGAATTATTTCCGCGCCTTTTGCGCCGATGCGGCGTTGCTCGTCGTCGCCATAGCCCTGCTATGACCTCCGGTTCCGGCCCGCAACCAGTTGCGGGCGTTCAAGCCGGCGCGCGGCATGCCGCGCAAGCCGCCGGCTTTCACCCTCCTCTCGCCTTGCCTCGCCGCAAAATTCATCGGAAATTTCTTCAACTAAATTACGGAACACCACACTAGGTGCCCTCTCGTGCAGGGGGCTGTCTGTGGGAGCGGCTTCAGCCGCGATCTTTTCCCTGCGGCGGCTGGAAAGGTCGCCGACAGAGTCGGCTCCCACAGGCTGGCGGTGTGCAGGCTCTGCTGCCCACAACCCACAACCCACAACCCACAACCCGCCCACAAACCCACAACCCGCCCCGTGCATGTCCGCCCGCCACAGCGTTTCCCGTTCCCTGAAAGACCGGCCGCACCTGCGGCTGTCTGCGGCCAACCCGAACGGAGAAAGACCATGTGGATCGTCGGATTGCTGATGCTGGTGGCGCTGGGCGTGCTCGGCGTGGCGTCGTGGTTGAAGTCGAAGAAGCCCGAGGCTGCGGGGCCGCTGGCACAGCTGGAGGGTGTTTCAGGTTGGGTGGGCCTGGTGGGCCTGGTCTGGGGCGTGTTCGGGCTGATCCAGTGGATCGGCGCGATGGGCGCGATCAGCGTGGCGCCGGTGATGATGCTGGTCGCGCTGGCCTCGGCGCTCGCGATCATCGCGCTGTCGCTGATCCTGGCGATGCCGACGGTCAAGATCCTCGCCGGCAGCAATGGCTTCACCGTCGCACTGGAGCAGACCGCTGGCAAGCTCGGCCCGTTCAAGATGGTGCTCGGCTTCGTCTGCCTCGGGCTTGCGGCGTGGTCGCTGGTGATGCGGGTGGTGTGATAGTGGTGAAAAGTGAAGAGTGAAAAGTGAAAAGTGAAACGAAAAGGGCGGCGCGATGCGCCGCCCTTTTCGGGTTGCAGCGATGTGCCTTGTTCAGACGCGCTCGATGATCCCGGCGAAGCCCATGCCGGTGCCGATGCACATGGTCACCATGCCGTACTTCTGCCCGGTGCGGCGCAGGCCGTGCACGACTGTTGCGGTGCGGATCGCGCCGGTGGCGCCCAGCGGGTGGCCGAGGGCGATGGCGCCGCCGAGCGGGTTGACCTTCGACGGATCCAGGCCCGAGTCGCGCATCACCGCCAGCGCCTGCGCGGCGAAGGCCTCGTTCAGCTCGATCCAGTCGATGTCGCCGATGGCAATTCCGGTCTGGCGGCAGACCTTCGGAATCGCTTCCTTGGGACCGATGCCCATGACTTCCGGGCGCACGCCGGCGACCGAGTAGCCGACCCAGCGGGCCAGCGGGGTCAGGCCGAATTCCTTAATCGCGCGCTCGCTCGCGAGCAGCACCGCGCCGGCGCCGTCGCTCATCTGCGAGGAGTTGCCGGCGGTAACGCTGCCGCCTTGCTTGAACACCGCGCGCAGCTTGCCGAGCGCTTCGGCGGTGGTGTCCTTGCGCGGGCCTTCGTCATTGCTGACCAGGCGGGTGTCGTCCTTGCGGCCGCGTGTGGCCAGGTCCGGGTAGTGGTCGTCCAACTGAAAGGGCAGGATCTCGGCCTTGAAGTGGCCGGCCTCGATCGCCGCGATCGCCTTCTGGTGCGAGGCGTAGGCGAACTGGTCCTGGTCCTCGCGCGAGACCTTCCACTCATCGGCGACGTTCTCGGCGGTGATGCCCATGCCGTAGGCGATGGCGATGTTCTCGTCCTTGAAGAAGGCCGGGTTGAAGGCCGGGCGCACGCCCATCATCGGCACCATCGACATGCTCTCGGTGCCGCCGGCGAGCATCAGGTCGGACTCGCCGAGGCGGATGCGATCGGCCGCGAGCGCGACCGCCTGCGAGCCGGACGAGCAGAAGCGGTTGATGGTCATCGCCGACACGCTGTTCGGCAATCCGGCCATCAGCACGCCGATACGCGCCACGTTCATGCCCTGTTCGCCCTCCGGCATCGCGCAGCCGATGATGGCGTCGTCGATGCGCTTGGGGTCCACCCCGGGCGCCGCCGCGACCGCGCCGCGCAGCACGTGCGCGAGCAGGTCATCGGGGCGGGTGTTGCGGAACATTCCCTTCGGTGCCTTGCCCACCGGCGAACGCACGGCGGACACGATGTAGGCGTCTTGGATCTGGCGGGGCATTTCTTGCGTCTCCGTTTGGAGGGCGAGGTGCGTCGGCGCACCTCGCCTTGTTGGTTGGTTTGTCGCGGAGCGGCTGGAAAACGGCCGCTCGCTGCGCTCGCTCAAACGGAAAATGGAAAAGGGTAGAAGCAGAAGCGAAAAGCAGAAAACTCGCGCCGGGCAGCTTTCCCTTTTTCCATTTTCCCTTTCCCCTTTTCCTGCCTTTCCTAGTTCCTCAGCGGCTTCCCGTTCTGCATCGTGTACGCGATGCGGGCCTGGGTCTTGGGCATCTGCGCCAGGGCGACGAAATGCTTGCGCTCGAGGGTGAGCAGCCATTCCTCGTCGACTTCCGAACCTCGCTCGACCTCGCCGCCGCACAGCACGTTGGCGATGCGGGTGGCGACTTCGACGTCGTGCTCGGAGACGAATCCACCGGCCTGCATGTTGGTCAGCAGAGCGCGGATGGTTGCGATGCCGACGTCGCCGGCGACCCGAATGGCGCGCGGCGGCAATGGCGGGCGGTAGCCGGATTCGGCCATCGCGCGCGCCTCGTTCTTCGCCACGTACAGCAGCTCGTCCTTGTTGGCGATGATCAGATCGCCCGCACGCGCCAGCTTGAGTTCCCTTGGCTTCGTGCGCGCTGGTCGCGACCTTGGCCATCGCGATGGTCTCGAACACGGTCTGGATCTGGCCGAAGACGTCGCCGCCGATCGCCGCATTGGCACAGCGCAGTGCGAATTCCTTGAGGCCGCCGCCGGCGGGGAGCAGGCCGACACCGGCCTCGACCAGGCCAACGTAGCTCTCCAGCGCGAACACGGTCTTGGCCGAATGCATCTGGAACTCGCAGCCGCCGCCGAAGGCCATGCCGCGCACCGCCGAGACCACCGGCACCAGCGAGTACTTGATGCGCTGGCTGGCGGCCTGGAAGCTGGCGACGATCTGCTCGAACTCATCCCACTTGCCGGCAGCCACCACCGGCAGCGCGTCCTTCAAGTCGGCGCCGGCCGAGAAGGGCTCTCGGGTCTGCCAGATCACCAGCGCCTTCCAGTTGCGCTCGGCTTCGTCGACGGCGCGGTTGACGCCCTCGAGGACGCTGGCGCCGATGGTGTTCATCTTGCTCTTGAACGACAGGATCGCGATGTCGTCGCCCTGGTGCCACAGGCGCACGCCGTCGGTCTCGAAGATCGTGGTGCCCTGGTCGAAAGCTTCGGTGTAGATCGCGTCCGGGAAGTACTGGCGCTGGTACACCGGCAGCGAGGAGCGCGGGCGCAGTCCGTTGATCGACGGCGCAAACGAACCTTCCGCGGCGTGCACGCCGGCATCGCCGCGTGCCAGCACCCAGGCCGGAAGCGGCGCGTCCGACATGGTCTTGCCGTCGGCGATTTCCTCGGCGATCCACTGCGCCACCTGCGTCCAGCCCGCCTGCTGCCAGATCTCGAACGGGCCCTGGTCCCAGCCGTAGCCCCAGCGGATGGCGAAGTCCACGTCGCGCGCATTGTCGGCGATGTGTTCCAGCTGATAGGCGCAGTAGTGAAACAGGTCGCGGAAGCAGGACCACATGAACTGCGCCTGCGGATCGCTGGACCCGCGCAGCGCGGCGAGGCGCGCGCCCCAGCCCTTCTGGCGCAGCGCGCCTTCGGCATCGGCGCTGGCCTCGGCATTCGACGGCTTGTAGCTGCAGCTGGCGACGTCGAGGACCTCGATGACCTTGCCGTTCTTGCGGAAGAAGCCGGCCCCGGTCTTCTGCCCAAGCGCGCCCTGGGAGATCAGGCCCTTGAGCCACTCCGGCGCCTTGAAGTACTTGTGCCAGGGATCGTTCGGCAGGGTGTCGTCCATGGTCTTGATGACGTGCGCCATGGTGTCCAGGCCGACCACGTCGCTGGTGCGGTAGGTGGCGCTCTTCGGACGGCCGATCAGCGGCCCCGTCAGCGCATCGACCTCGTCGAAACCGAGGCCGAAAGCCTGCGTGTGGTGCATCGTCGCGGCGATCGAGAACACGCCGATGCGGTTGCCGATGAAGTTCGGCGTGTCCTTGGCGCGCACCACGCGCTTGCCCAGCGTGGTGGTGACGTAGGACTCGAGCTTGTCCATCGTGGCCGGGTCGGTGCTCGCGGTCGGGATCAGCTCGACCAGGAACATGTAGCGCGGCGGGTTGAAGAAATGAATGCCGCAGAAGCGCGGACGCAGTGCCTCGGGCAGCGCTTCGGAGAGCGCGGTGATCGACAGGCCGGAGGTGTTGCTGGCGAGGATCGCGCGCTCGCTGATGTAGGGCGCGATCTTCTCGTACAGCGAGCGCTTGATGTCCATGCGCTCGGCGACTGCCTCGATGATCAGATCGCAGCCGCGAAGCAGTTCGAGGTGGTCGTCGTAGTTGGCACCGACGATCTCGGCGGGCACACCCTTGGTCGCCACCGGCGACGGGCTGAGCTTGCCCAGGTTGGCGATCGCCTTGTCGACCAGGCCGTTGCGCGGACCTTCCTTGGCGGGAAGCTCGAACAGGACGGCGGGGACGCCGGAATTGACCAGGTGAGCGGCGATCTGCGCGCCCATCACGCCGGCGCCGAGGACGGCGGCCTTGCGGACGAGAAGCTTGTTCTCAGGCATGTGCACCTCGAAAGCTTGGAGACAGCGGGGAGGGAATCCGACGATACGCCGTTGCCGCCCGGTCGGCAGGGCGAGGGCGCCATCGGCATCGACGTCGCCGGCGACTATACGCCCGCGTATGGAGGGCAACAATGCAGGAGGCGGGTGAATCGCTGCTGACATTGGAGCCAATGCTCGAACTTGCTGCATTGCCGCAGAAACCGTCGATTCGTTAGACTTTGCCACACAATCGCCGCTCAAGTCCGCGATTCTGCGGGCCTTCCGTGCTAGTCTCCCGCCGTTTTCAGGCCGGGACGGGCGGCGTGCCCTCCCAACCATTCCTTTGACATGGAGTCGTCAACATGGCGCTCGAGCGCACTCTTTCCATCATCAAGCCCGATGCGGTCGCCAAGAACGTGATCGGCGAGATCTATTCCCGCTTCGAAAAGGCCGGTCTCAAGATCGTCGCCGCGCGCATGCAGCAGCTGTCGCAGCGCGATGCCGAAGGTTTCTACGCGGTGCACCGCGAGCGCGGCTTCTTCAATGACCTGGTCAAGTTCATGGTCTCCGGTCCGGTGATGATCAGCGTGCTCGAAGGCGAGGGCGCGATCCTCAAGCACCGTGAGCTGATGGGCGCCACCGATCCGAAGAAGGCTGCGCCGGGCACCATCCGTGCCGACTTCGCCGAGTCGATCGACGCCAACGCCGTGCACGGTTCGGACGCGCCGGAAACCGCCGCGGTCGAGATCGCCTACTTCTTCCGCAGCAGCGAGCTCTGCCCGCGCTGAGCACAGGACACGCCAGCCCCGTGGAGAACCAGACGCCACGCGTCAACCTGATGAACCTCGATCGCGAGGGGCTCGAGCATTTCTTCGAGTCCATCGGCGAGAAGCGCTACCGCGCGCATCAGTTGCTGAAGTGGATCTATCACCACGGGGTGACTGCGTTCGCCGACATGACCGATGTCGGCAAGAAGCTGCGCGACAAGCTGGAGGCGGCCGCCGAGATCCGGCCGCCGAAGGTGCTGTTCCAGAAGGTCAGCAGCGACGGCACCACCAAGTGGCTGATCGAACTCGACGGCGGCAACGCGGTCGAGACGGTCTACATCCCGGAGCCCACCCGCGGCACCCTGTGCGTGTCCTCGCAGGTGGGCTGCTCGCTGAACTGCACCTTCTGCAGCACCGCCACCCAGGGCTTCAACCGCAACCTCTCCACCGCCGAGATCATCGGCCAGGTGTGGATCGCGGCGCGTGCGCTGGGTCACGACGCCAAGGACAACCGGCGCCTGACCAATGTCGTGATGATGGGCATGGGCGAGCCGCTGCTGAATTTCGACAACGTCGTGCCGGCGATGAACCTGATGCGCGACGACCTCGGCTTCGGCCTCGCCAACAAGCGGGTCACGCTGAGCACCGCCGGCCTGGTGCCGGGAATCGACAAGCTCTCCGAGGTCTGCGACGTCAGCCTCGCGGTCAGCCTGCACGCGCCCACCGATGCCCTGCGCGAGCAACTCGTGCCGCTCAACAAGAAGTACCCGATCGCCGAGCTGATGGCCGCCTGCCAGCGCTACCTCAAGACCCGCCCGCGCGCCTCGGTGACCTTCGAATACACCCTGATGAAGGGCATCAACGACGCCCCCGAGCATGCGCGCGCGCTGGTCAAGCTGCTGCGCCGGATGCCGAGCAAGCTCAACCTGATTCCCTTCAACCCCTTCCCGGGCACGCGCTACGAGCGCTCGGACGACGACGCGATCCGCCGCTTCCAGACCATCGTCATGGACGCCGGCCTGATCGCCACCGTGCGCCGCACCCGCGGCGACGACATCGATGCAGCCTGCGGGCAGCTGGTCGGCAATGTGCTTGACCGCACGCGCCGAAGCAGCCTGCACAAGACCGCGGTGGCCGCCGAGGTGCGCGCATGAGGAACTTCCGCTTCGGACTGGCTTCCGCCGCAATTGCAATCGCCTTGCTTGCTGGCTGCGCCACTGGTGGGGGTGGGCCGTTCATCGGGGGCGCCAGCTCGGAGAAGGCGCGCCAGAGCGCAGAGCTGCAGGTTCAGTTGGCGCAGGAGTACCTCAAGCGCGGCAAGCTGGAAGTGGCGCGCGACAAACTCAAGCGGGCGCTGGAACTGGACCCTTATTCAGCGCAGGCGCACACCGTCTCGGGCTATCTCAACGAGACCATTGGTGAGCGAGTGCAGGCCGAACTGCATTACAAGCGTGCCGTCGAAATCAAACCCAAGGACGGCGACATGGCGAACAACTACGCCGGTTTCCTCTGCCGCCAGGGGCGCTACGATGAGTCCGACGCGATGTTCCTGCGTGCCATTGCCGACCCGTTCTACAAGACACCCGAGGTGGCGCTGTCCAATGCCGGCATCTGCGCCAAAGACGGAGGGCGCCTGGAACAGGCTGAGGCGTACCTGCGCGATGCGCTGGCGCGCAAGCCGGACTATGCCGGAGCACTGCTGCCGATGGCATCGGTGCTGTACGCGCGCCAGGATTTCCTGAAGGCGCGTGCCTTCATCCAACGCTATGAAGCAGGCCATCAGACCAGTCCAGAGGTGCTCTTCCTCGGCTGGCAGATCGAACAGGCGCTGGGCGACAAGCGCAGCGCCGATGACTATCGACGACGACTGATCGAAGGGTATCCGCGTTCACGCGAGGCCCTTTCGCTGGAGCAGCAGCCGTGAGGCAGGAGCAGGAAATGAATGCACCGACGGCGCATTCCGAGACCGCGCTGGATCTGGCGGAACTGGGGCAACGCCTGCAGCAGGGGCGGATTGCCGCCGGCTGGTCGCTGGACGATGTTGCGATGAAGCTGCATCTGCCGCTCGCCACGGTGAGTGACCTGGAGGCCGGTCGCAGTGAGCGTATCGGCACGCCGGTGTACCTGAAGGGTTTTCTGCGCAGCTACCTGAAGTTGCTTGCGCTCCCCGACGAGTGGGCCGACCTTGCATTGCGGGCGGCGCGCGCGGAGCACGCGCCACCGATCATGCCGGCCGCCGGAGCGGTCGCGCGCCGGGTGCCCTGGATCGAGCGCTACAAGTGGGCAGCCAGTTATGTGGTCGGGACTGCGCTGGCGCTGACCGCGGTGCACTGGCTGGTCAGCAACACACCACAACTCGGATTCCCGGATTCGCCGCGCCCGGCCAGCGTGGCGGTGCAGGTGCCCCCGCCGGCGTCCGAACTGACGGTCGCCGAGCCGCTGCCGCCGCCCTCGGCGGCCCTCACGGAGCCGGTTGCCGCGCCGCCGGCCGATGAGGTGCCGGTGATGGCCTCGCTGAATCCCTTTCGCGTGCCGGGCGCCGATGCGCCAGCAGCCGAGCCCCACTCACTGCTGACGCTGAGCTTCGAGCAAAAGAGCTGGGTGGACGTGCGCGACCAGAATGGCGAGAAGCTGGCCTTCCAGACCGTCGCCGCGGGCGAGAAGCGTACATTCAGCGTCGGCGCGCCATTCTCGGTGCTGATCGGCAACGCGCGTGGCGTGCGCGCTGAAGTGCAGGGCAGCGCGTTGGACCTGGAACCCTATGTCCGTGGCAATGTCGCCAAGTTTGCGGTGGGCGCGGATGGCAGGCTCTCGGCACCGGTCGGGGCAGAACGGGCCAGCGCTGGCCGCGACGACGGCTGAGCGCGAAAGTTCTGCGCGGTGCCCGGCTCCGCCCGTCTTCGACGCCGGAGCGGGTTTCACGAAATCGAATGCAATCAAGCAACCCAACAACCCGGATGGGCAGGATCTGAGCAATGGCTGACGACATCATCGATGCGCATGAGCAAAGCGAACGTGCGCGCCAGTGGCTGCAAAAGAACGGCAGCTCCATCGTCATCGGCATTCTGCTGGGTCTTGCGGTACTGCTCGGTTGGCAGCGCTGGCAGCAGTCCGGCGTGAACCACCGCGCCGAGGCGCTGGTGAAGTTCGACGACCTGCAGGCCGCGGTGGACAAGGACGACAAGGAGCTCGCCAGCAAGCTGGTAGAGGACCTGCGCAAGAACTACGCGGATACCACTCACGCCGCGCTCGGCGCGCTCGAACTGGCGGAGATGCAGCTCAAGGGCGGACAGGTGCCCGAGGCCGAGTCCTCGCTGCGTTTCGTCGTCGACAATGCGCAGACCGACTCGCTGCGTGCGATCGCCTCCCTGCGCCTGGCGCGCGTGCTTCTGGCGCGCGGTGAAGCCCAGTCGGCACTGGATGCGCTCAAGCCGATCGCGGTGGAACATTATGTTGCTGAGCGCAATGAGGTCCGCGGCGACGCATTGCTGGCATTGGGAAAGAACAATGACGCGCTGAAGGCTTACAACGACGCGCTCGCGGCGATGGACGTGGCGGCCCAGGCGCGCCGCACGCTGGAAGCCAAGCGCGACGACCTGGCCGCAGGTGGTGCGCCGGCGACCGCCGCAGCCCCCGCGGCAGCTGTCGCCCCCGCAGCCCCGGCTGCGATCGAACCTGCCGCCGCGCCTGCAGCTGCGGCCGAAGCGCCGGAGCAAGGCTGATGCGGATGCGCACCGGATTCTGGGCGGCCTTGCTGGCCGCGGGACTGCTCGCTGGCTGCGCCGGCGACAGCGCGAAAAAGGAAAACATCGAGCCGCCGACCGAACTGGTCGATTTCGCTCCCACGGTGTCGGTCCAGCGGTTGTGGTCGACCTCCGTCGACGGCGGCGCAGGCGTCAGCGGCGCCAGCCTGGCCCCTGCAGTGGCAGGCGGCCGCGTCTACGTCGCCGGGATCGAGGGCGAACTGGCAGCACTGGATGCAGGCAGTGGCAAGCGCTTGTGGGGCATCGACGGCGCGCCGTTCAGCGGCGGCCCCGGCGCCAGCGACCGGCTGGTCGTGGTCGGCACCATCGATGGCGAAGTCATTGCGCTCGATGCGGAAGCCGGTTCCGAGGTTTGGCGCCAGCGCGTGTCGTCCGAAGTGATCACGCCGCCGGTGGTGGATGGCGACATGGTCGTGGTGACCACCAACGACGGCCGCACACGTGCCATGAAGGCCAGCGACGGCAGCCAGATGTGGGCGGTGGACCGCGGTGTGCCGATGCTCAGCCTGCGCGGCAACGCGGCGCCGATCGTGGCCGGCGGTTTCGTGGTCGTCGGCGGCGCCAACGGCACGGTCAGCGCGGTGTCGGCCAGCGAAGGTCGCCCGCTGTGGGAGCAGCGCATCGGCGTCGGCGAGGGCCGCACCGACCTGGAACGCATGATCGACGTCGATGGCCGGATGGCGGTGCTCAACGGCGATCTGTTCGTCGCCGGTTACGAGTCTGGCGCGCAGGCGCTGACCCTCGATGGCGGCCGCACACTGTGGCAGCGCGAGATGTCCTCGGTGGCCGGCCTTGCCGTCGGCAACGATGCCGTTTTCGTCGCCGCGACCGATGGCGCGGTGTGGTCGCTCGACCGCCGCAGCGGCGGCGCACTGTGGAAGACCGAGAAGCTGCTGCACCGCATGCTCTCGGCGCCGGTTCTGATGGGCGACTATGTCGTCATCGGCGATCTCGAAGGCTATCTGCACTGGCTGAACCGCAGCGACGGCGAGTTCGCCGCGCGCACCCAGTTGGGCGACTCCGGCTTTGGTGATGGCCTGGTGGTGGTCGACGGCGTGCTCTACGCGCAGAACCGCGATGGGTCGGTGGGCGCGTTCCGGCTGGGCCAATAAGAACCGCTGGGTGAGTTGACGCAAGGCTGATTCGATCAGTCAAATGCGGGGCAGGGGGCAGGGGGCAGGAGACCGGGCTTCGCCGCATGGTTGAACCGTGCTGCGAGTTTCGTCCCTTGCCCCCTGACCCCTTCCCCGCTTTCTCAGGCCGTCCCGCTTACCCTTTAGGTGATCCATGTTGCCCGTCGTTGCACTGGTCGGCCGCCCGAATGTCGGCAAGTCCACCCTCTACAACTCGCTGACCAAGAGCCGCGACGCTATCGTCTCGGACATGCCGGGCGTCACGCGCGACCGCCTGTTCGGCATCTGCCGCCGCGGCGAGCGGCCATTCATGGTGGTCGATACCGCCGGCCTGACCGAGAACGAGGACGTCCTCGCGAAGGGCATGGCGGCGCAGTCCTGGCAGGCCATCGAAGAGTCCGACCTGGTCTGCCTGGTGGTCGACGCGCGCGATGGCATCAACCCGGATGACCTGGAGATTGCCCAGCGCATCCGTACCACTGGCCGGCCGATGCTGCTGGTGGTGAACAAGATCGACGGCGTCAACGAAGACAATGTGCGCGCGGAATTCTCGCGCCTGGGGATTGCCGGCACGCTGCTGATCTCGGCGGCCCACAACCAGGGCATCGCCGATTTCGTCGAGGAAGTGTTGACGCGCCTGCCGGCGGATTCGGTCGAGCCAGAGGCCGACGATGGTGTCATCCGCATCGCGATCATCGGCCGCCCGAATGTGGGCAAGTCGACCCTGGTCAACCGCCTGCTCGGCGAAGAACGGGTGCTGGCGATGGACCTGCCCGGCACCACCCGCGATGCGGTGCGTGTGCCGCTGGAGCGCGATGGGCGCAAGTACCGGCTGATCGACACCGCCGGCATCCGGCGCAAGGCGCGGGTGGGCGAGGGCGTCGAGAAGTTCAGCGTGATCAAGGCGCTGCAGGCGGCGGTCGAGGCGCATGTGGTGATTCTGATGCTGGATGCGCAGCAGGGCTTCGCCGATCAGGACGCACACCTGCTCGGCGAGATCGTCGAGGCTGGCCGCGGCCTGGTGCTGGCGATGAACAAGTGGGATGGCCTCTCCGTGCGCGAGCGCACCCAGGTGAATTCGCGCCTGGACTGGGGCTTGTCCTTCGTCAATTTCGCCAAGCGTCTGCCGATCTCCGCGCTGCACGGCTCCGGCCTCGGCGAACTGATGAAGGCAGTCAACCAGGCGCACAAGGCGGCGACCCGCGAGTTCTCCGCAAACGAACTGACCAAGGCGATCAACGAGGCCTTCGAGAAGCACCAGCCGCCGATGGTGCGCGGCCGCGTGGCGAAGATGCGCTACGCCCACCAGGGCGGCCGCAATCCGCCGCGCGTGATCATCCACGGCTCACGCCTGAAGGATTTGCCGGACGCCTACAAGCGCTACCTGGAAAACTCCCTGCGCGACAAGTTCCGCCTCACCGGCACCCCGCTCGCACTGGAATTCCGTGAAGGCGCCAACCCCTACGCCGACAAGAAGAACGTCCTCACCCCACGCCAGGTCGAGAAGCGCAAGCGGCTGATGCGGCATGTGAAGAAGGGGTAGGGCGTCAGGAGGGCACGAGGGCACGCCAAGACCTTATCCCAGATCCAGCCTCGCACACTGCGGGAGTGGTTGGAAAGTCAGCACAATCAGTTACTTGCAATGGTTCCCGAGATCGCGAGCCTTTTCGGCCCTCGCGCCCTCGCGCCCTCGCGCCCTCGCGCCCTCGCGCCCTCGCGCCCTCGCGCCCTCGCGCCTTACCCCGGCGGCACCACCACCAAATCCCGCTGCTGTGCATCCTGGACGCGCAGGCGCAGGTCCTTGGCGCCGGTGGGGCCATAGGTGGGCTGGGACAGGACCCGCACGCTGGTGCTGTGCGGGGTGGCGAGGCAAAAGGCGGCGAAACCCGACACACCCCCGAATGGATGCGGGGCGTGATAGCCACCGACGACGGCGCCGCCCTGGAAGCCACCGCCAGGCCGGTCGACGAAGCTGGTACTCAAGGCAAAGTAGAACTGGCCCTCCGGGTCGCCACCAGCGCTGCCGCTGGTTGGAGCGACGGTGACCTCGTAAAAACCCGGCGGCAGGTCGATGCTGGTGCTGTAGGCGGCCTGCAGCGAGATCGTCGCAGTCGTGTCGAGCATGCTGACGATGGTGGTGGCATCTGGTCGCCGCGAAATTCGCACGCGCACCGGGAGGCTGGCGCTGCTGCTGGTCGCCGGACTGCCGCCCAGATTCAGATTGAGACGTTGGTTCTCGTTGGCGGCGTTGGCAATGGTGAATCCGGCGAATCCCACCTGGCCAGCATCGATGAGACCGCCGAAGTTCAAGCCACCCGCGAGTACCCGGGTGCCTGGCGCGTCGAGCACGAGTTCCACCCCGAACGCACCGGGCCTCAACCCGGCGCCGGGGCCATCGTCCACCACGGCGGAGAAGAATCCGGCCGGGCAACTGGCATTCGGCGGATTCGGCGTCGGCAAGGCGTAGCGGTCGAGGCGCGGCTCGTCGGTCGGGCCGGTGACCACCACTGCACCGGCGACCGCGAAGTCCCAGATGCCGCGGCCATAGGTGGCAAAGCGTGCCACGCCGAGCGCGTCGATGTAGTCGACATCGGTGTAGTGCTGGTTCGGCGCACCGGCGCTGACCAGGTCCACCCACTGCTGCGCCGCCGCATCGTAGTAGAAGGCACCCAGCCGCGCGGAGGCGAACAGGTGGCGGCCGTCCTGCGAGATCGCGAGGCGCGTGATGAGCGTGCTCGGCAGTCCGTTCGCCATCGGTGCGAAAGTCACGCCGCCATCGTTCGACACGAATACCGCGGGGTTGCTGTAGCCCGCGCCGGCCACGTAGATGCGGCCCGGGCGGCTGGGGTCGAGCAGGATGTCGGTTCCGCGAAAGGTGGTGACGTTGGGGCCGACGGGCGTGACTGTGGAGTAGGGCGCGCCTGCCTCGGAGGTCCAGAACCGTCCGGCGGTGTCGAGCACGTGGCGGATCGCCGGATTGGCGCCGTATGCGACCGCGCCGATCGCGGTCGGGAAGGACTGTGGGTCGGCGACGTGGGTGATGCTGCCGTTGGCCAGGGTCAGTTCGACCACCTGGTGATGGCTGCCCTCGCCGAAGCGGCCGCCGGCGAGCAGCGCGCGGTTTGGCTGTCCCGGCATCGCCGCCAGCGCAGGAATGAACTCGAAGCCTGCGAGGCCGTTGTCGCTGAAATCCCAGCGCGGCAGTGCGCCGCGGCCCGGCGTGGTGGTGGCGGTGTCGACCATCGCAAAGCCGGGATAGACCATCCACACGGTGTTGCCGCCATCGGTCGAAGTCAGCGAGCCGTAATCGCCGCTGATGGTCTGCTCCATCGGCAACACGCCACTGGTGGGCGGGTCGAAGGCGCGCTGGTAGCCCTGGTCCTGAGCCCCGGCCATCAGCGTGTGCGGCGCACTGCGACGGGTGTAGCTGGCGTAGTACTGGCCGACGTTGAGCCCGGACGTCAGGCTCTGGTTGACCACGCTCAGGGCGTAGTCGTCCGAGCGGTAGGTGCCGCCGTCGGTCGAGATCCAGGTGGTTTCCATTCCCGCCGCATCGCGGATGATGTCGATGTCCATGATGTCGGCGTGCAGTCGGTCGGCCGGGCGCGGGTAGTAGTCCGGCCAGTTGCTGACCTGCTGGAAGCTCAGGCCACCATCGGCCGAGCGGAACAGGTTGACGCCACCGACCAGCAGCAGGTTCGGGTCGCGCGTCGAGGACTCGGCGGAGTCGGTCGCGAACAGCCTGGTCGCCGCGCTGCCGCGGAACTCGAAGCTGGCGCCACCGTCGAGCGAGCGCCACACCTGGGTGTCGTTCTCGGCGTTGCGGCTGTGCAGCACGTAGAGGAAGGTCTGGCCGCCGGCCGTCACGCCGCCGGTCATGGTCAGCACGTCGGCCTCGGCCACCGTTGCCAGGGGCAGCGTGGAGACCGGCTGCAGCGCGTGCGAGCCCGCGACGATGCGCTGCAACTGGTTGCCCGTGAGCAGGTAGACCTCGCTCGAATCGTGGCGCGGAGAGAACAACTCGCTGTGGTTGCGCGCGCCGACATGACCCAGGTCGCGGAAGAAGCCGCCGGCATCGGTGGAGTACCACAGCCGCGCACGCCAGTTGCGCGCGGTGAAGTCGTACTCGACGCGCAGCAGGTAGACGTCTGCACTCGTCGGCTCGCGGGTTTCCAGGTCGCGGATGTACCAGACATTGGTGGCCGACAGGCCGCTGGCCTGCTCGTAGCTGCTGCCCCAGTTGTCGCTGGTGAAAAAGCCGAGCACATCGCCGGCCGACGGGACCAGCAGGCGGTCGCTGCCGTTGCGGACCACCCGGTCGATCTGGCGCGCCTGCGGGAAGGTGGCGCTGTCATTGGGTGAAACGAAGCCCTGCGCGCCGCCCAGCCAGACATTGCCGCCATGCGCCATCACCACCCCGCGCTGGCCGGCGACATCGCGGATATAGCCGACGGTGCGCCCCGACTGGTTGCTGCTGCCGCGCTCGCGCCAGACGCCGCTGATTGCTGGCGATTCGAAGCGCTTGAGCGACTGCGGATCTGCGCCGGCGCCCAGCTTCTGGCTGCGTTCCATCTGGTGCCGGCGCATGCGTTCGCCGCGGTAGACCGCATCCAGCGCACGTGGATCCACCCCCGGCGCGGCGACCAGCATGCTGTCCATCCAACGCTGGCGCCATTCGCCGAAACCCTCGCCCTGTTCCCCGGGTTCGCGATCGAGCGGCGCGGGCAAGTCGCTGGCTGCCTGCTGCGGCGTGCGCAGGGTCAGCCCCAGGGCGACTGCCAGGCCGAGCAGGAGAGCAGCAATTCGGGTGCGTCGCATGGACCTGTGTCCAGTCGGCTACAACTGCGGAGGCGCGAGCATATCCCGTTGGATCTCCCCACCCTACGCGTTCGCATGACGCGAAATGTCGAAATCCGTCCGGACAGCAACTCTTGTCCGCAAAGGACGCAAAGGACGCGAAGGAAGCAAGTGCGAGATCAAGCAGAACGGCGAGTTGGTGCCGTGATGGCATTCCGGGGCTCATGCCCGACGCCAGGCAGTTGATTTTCTTTGCGTCCTTTGCGTCCTTTGCGGACGAGAAATGATCTTTCCCTGGCCCCGAAGCCGGCACCCGGGAGTCGCGGCAGCCGGCACCCACCCGCGACCACGGTTTCTGGCATCGTTGGCCCATGGACGTCGAACAACTGCTTGCATCGCGCGGGGTGCCGATGCGCATCGGCATCGCCGATGCGCGGGTCGCGATCGCCGCGGGACTGATGAACGCATCGCCCGCGATCGAGCGCGTGGCGCTCGACAGCGCGCGCGGGCGCAGGCTGGCGGAGGACCTGCGCATCGCGCATGCGCTGCCGCCCTTCGCCAATTCGGCGATGGATGGCTATGCGCTGCGCCACGCAGACCTTGCGTCGGGCCAACCCCTGGCCTGCATTGGCGCCAGCCGCGCCGGCGCGCGCTACGCCGGTCAGGTGGGTGCGGGGCAGTGCGTGCGGATCTCCACCGGCGCGGAAATGCCGCCGGGCGCGGACACCGTGGTGACCCAGGAGAACACCAGCCGCGAGGGCGATCAGGTGTGCGTGCTCCAGCCGCCGGCCGCGGGCGCCCATGTGCGCGCCGCGGGCGAAGAATGTGCGGCCGACAGCCTGCTGCTGACGCGCGGCAGCCCTCTGGATGCGCGCGCGCTGTCGCTGGCCGCCAGCGCCGGGCGCGCGGAGCTCCGGGTGCTGGCGCGCCCGCGCGTGGCCATCCTGACCGGCGGCGATGAACTGGCACTGCCGGGCCAGCCGCTGGCGCCTGGCCAGATTTATGACAGCAATGCCGCGCTGCTGCACGCGCTGGTCGAGGAGGCCGGAGGGCATGCGCTGCCAGCGACCCAGGCCGCGCCAGACGATCCGCAGCGCCTGCTGCACGCCCTTCGGCGCGCCGCCGCAGCGGCAGACCTGATCCTGACCACTGGTGGCGCCTCGGTCGGCGATCACGACCACCTGCCGCAACTGCTCGCCGAGCACGGCAGCGTGCATTTCTGGAAGGTGCGCATGAAGCCCGGCATGCCGGCGCTGTTCGGCGAGATCGGCGGCAAGCCGGTGCTGGCGCTGCCGGGCAATCCGGTCAGCGTCTACATGACCTTCCGCGTGCTCGGCGTCCCGGCATTGCAGGCTCTGCAGGGCCATCCGCCGGTGCTGCCGCTGCGCGCACGCGCACGGTTGGAAGCGCCCTTGCGCAAATCGCATCCGCGCGCCGAGTTCCTGCGCGCGGTGCAGCGGGTGGATGCGGATGGCACCTTGTGCGTACGCGTGTTCACGCAGCAGGAATCGCACCGTCTGGTCAGTCTGGCGCAGGCCAACGCGCTGGTCTTCCTGGGCGAAGGCGCGGTGGACCTGCCGGCGGGTGCGCTGGTCGAGGTCGAGCCGCTGGAGACCATCGGCGCGTGAGCACGATCCGCCGCATCGATGTGCACACCGCGCTCGCGCGCCAGCGCGCCGGCGCGCTGGTGGTGGATGTGCGCGAAATCGGCGAATGGGCCGCGGGGAGCGTCCCCGATGCGCTGCTGCTGCCGAAGAGCCGCTTTCAGTCCTCGCTGTCTGAATTGCCGCCGGAGCGTCGCGGTGACCTGCTGCTGCTGTGCGCCGCCGGCGCGCGCGCGACCGCCTGCGCCGAGATGCTGGCGCGCGCGGGCATCGCCTCGGCGACGGTGATCGACGGCGGCTTCCGTGCCTGGCAGGCGGCCGGCCTGCCGGTGTACCTGCCGCAGGACCCGGATGCCGACTTGCTGCGTCGCTACGCCCGCCAGATCGTGTTGCCCGAAGTCGGCGCGGCTGGCCAGAAGGCGCTCGCCGCGGCGCAGGTGCTGCTGGTGGGTGCCGGTGGGTTGGGTTCGCCGGTGGCGCTGTACCTTGCCGCGGCCGGTGTCGGCACGCTGCGGCTGGTGGACGATGACCGCGTCGACGAGAGCAACCTCCAGCGCCAGGTGCTGCACACCACGGCGCGCGTCGGCCAGCCCAAGGTCAATTCCGCCCGTGAGACCCTGACCGCGTTGAACCCGGCGCTGAAGGTCGATGCCATCGAAGCGCGCGTGCACTCGGAGAATGTCGATGCGCTGGTCGCGGGTTGCGCCCTGATCGTCGACGGCTCGGACAACCTGGCGACGCGCTACTTGCTCAGCGACGCCTCGGTCAAGCATGGCCTGCCGCTGGTGTATGCCGCAGTCGAGCGCTTCAGCGGCCAGGTGGGCGTGTTCCACCCCGCCTCCGCGCGCGGCACCGCGCCGTGCTATCGCTGCCTGTTCCCCGAACCCCCGCCGCCCGAGCAGGCACCCAACTGCGCCGAGGTCGGTGTGCTCGGCGTGCTTCCCGGCCTGCTCGGCCTGCTGCAGGCCAACGAGGCCCTGAAGCTGCTGCTCGGCATCGGCGAACCACTGATTGGCCGCCTGCTGCTGGTCGATGCGCTCGGCGCGCGCTTCCGCGAACTCAAGCTCCCCGCCGACCCCGACTGCGCTGTTTGCGCCCCCGGACGCGCATTCCCGGGTTATGTGGATTACGCGGCGTTCTGCGCGGGGTGAACTGGAAGCGCCGGCATTCTTGCTGGCTGCGCGAGCCTGCCGAAACCGGTGCTGGCTACGCCTTCGGATGCAGCTTCATCGCCAACTCATAGCGCGCCAGCTGCTCCGGGGTGACGGTGGCCTGGTGGCGCGCCTTCCAGTCCTCGTAGGGCATGCCGTAGACCCGCTGCCGCGCGGCGTCCTTGTTCACTGGCGCGCCGACATCGGCGGCTGCCTGCTGGTACCAGTCGGCCAGGCAGTTGCGGCAGAAGCCGGCCAAGATCATCAAATCGATGTTCTGCGCGTCGGTGCGTTGCTGCAGGTGCCTCGATGGCATCGCTGGTGGCATCGCGCGCGCCCTGCGCTTCGGGTTCGTTGCAGGCCATGGTTCGGCAACCTTCGATGACTGATGGGTGCAAGCCTAGCCGATGACCCCCGAACTGGCAGCCTCCGGCTTCTGCGACCCGAGTCCCGAGTTCAGGTACTCCGTGCATAATTCCGCGCTCACTCTTCTGGGCCGCGCTCCGGTGCGGGCAAACATCCATGACGGCCAGGTTGCTGGACGGCAAGCGCATTGCCGATGAGTTGATCGAGAACATCCGGCTTCGCGTGCGGGCACGGGTGCGTGCGGGCGAGGGCGCGCCGGGTCTCGCGGTGGTGCTGGTCGGCGACAATCCGGCCTCGCATGTCTACGTGCGCAACAAGCGGCGAGCCTGCGAGCGCGCCGGCTTCGTCACCCGCGACCACGACCTTCCGGCCAGCACCAGCGAGTCGGAACTGCTGGCGCTGATCGATGAGCTGAACGCGGCCGACGACATCCACGGCATCCTGGTGCAGTTGCCGTTGCCGCCGCAGATCGATGCGCGCACGGTGATCCAGCGGATCTCGCCGCGCAAGGATGTCGACGGTTTCCACCCGGAGAATGTGGGCCGCCTGGCGCAGCGGGAGCCGGGACTGCGCCCGTGCACGCCGAAGGGTGTCATGACGCTGCTCTCGCACACCGACAAGCCGGTACGCGGGCGCGATGCGCTGGTGGTCGGCGTTTCCAACCATGTCGGCCGCCCAATGGTGCTGGAACTGCTGCTGGCAGGTGCCACGGTCACCGCGGCGCATCGGTTCACCCAGGACTTGCGCTTCCATGTCGAACGCGCCGATTTGCTCGTCGTCGCGGTCGGCCGCCCCGGGCTGGTACCGGGTGCCTGGGTCAAGCCCGGTGCGGTGGTCATCGATGTCGGCATCAACCGGCTGGCGGACGGCAAGCTGGTCGGCGACATCGAGTTCGCGCCCGCGGCCGAGCGTGCCGCCTGGATCACGCCGGTGCCGGGTGGCGTGGGTCCGATGACGGTCGCCACCCTGCTGCAGAACACCCTCGAAGCCTGCGAAACCGCCGTGCCCAACGGCCTGGCGTAGACTGCGCGCCGATCGACCGCACGGTTTTTCCCCAATGCCCATTTCCTTTCCGCGCCGCGTCCTGCTGTTGCTGCTTCCGTTGGCGCTCGGCGCCTGCGCCTCGCTGGTCGATCGCGCCTCCGCCAATCTCGGGCGCCAGCTGTCGGCGGGCATCCTCGACCATGACGATCCGGCCACGGTGGCCGCGGGCCTGCCGGCCTACCTGCTGTTGCTGGACGGCCTGAACCACGATGGCGAGCCGAATCCGGCGCGCCTGTGCCTGGCGGCGGACCTCTACGGCGCCTACGCCGGGTCCTTTGTCGACGAGCCTGAGCGCGCCAAGCGCCTGGCGCGGCGCGCCTTCGACTACGCCGCGCGCGCCGCCTGCGCCACCGATGCCGGCTGGTGCGGCATCGAGAGGCGCAAGTTCGAAGAGGTCGAGGCCGCGGTGGCGCAGGCAGACGCTGGCCACTCGGATGCGTTGTTCTGCCTGGGCAGCGCCTGGGCTGGTGACATCCAGGCGCATGCGGACGACTGGAACGCGATCGCTGCCATCCCGAAGGCGCGCCGCGTGATCGAGCGCGCGGTGGAACTGGTGCCTGACGGACGCGACGGTCAGGGTCAGTTGTATCTCGGTGTGATGAACTCGCTGCTGCCGCCGGCGTATGGCGGCAAACCGGAACTGGCGCAGCAGTACTTCGAGCAGGCGCTCGAGCGCTCGGGCGGCCGCAACCAGATGGTGCGCGTATTGTATGCGCGCCATTACGCGCGGCTGGTGTTCGACCAGGCACTGCACGATCGCCTGGTCGCCGAGGCGCTGGCGGCCGATCCGAAGGTGCCCGGGCTGACATTGATGAACACGCTGGCGCAACGTCAGGCGCTGGTGCTGCAAACCACCTCGAAGGACTATTTCGAATGATCAGGATGTACGCGCTGGCATTGTGCGCCGCGCTTGGTTGGGGCGGCATCGCGGATGCGGCGTCGCTCAAGATCGCCACGCTGGCGCCGGAAGGCAGTTCCTGGATGCGCGAGATGCGCGCCGCCGGCGAGGCGGTGAAGACCGCCACCGCGGGCCGGGTGGAGCTCAAGTTCTTCCCTGGCGGCGTGATGGGCAACAGCGACACCGTGCTGCGCAAGATCAAGCTCGGCCAGCTCAATGGCGGCGCCTTCGCCGCAAGCGAACTGACCGCGGTCTACCCGGACGTTGCGGTGTTTGGCTTGCCTTTCATCTTCGAAAACGTGGAGGCTGTGCGCAAGGCGCGCACTGCGCTGGACCCGGTGATCAAGGCCGGGTTCGAGCAGAACGGCATGGTCGCGGCGGGCATCACGGGCGGCGGTTTCATCTACCTGATGAGCACCAAGTCGATCGCCACCCAGGCCGAGATCCGCGCCACCAAGGTGTGGGTGCCGGAGGGCGACACCATCGGCCGCATCGCCTTCGAAGAGGCCGGCATCACCCCGGTGTCGCTGGCGCTGGGTGATGTCTACACCAGTCTGCAGACCGGTCTGGTCGAGACCGTCGGCAACACCACCACGGGCGCAGTGGCCTTCCAGTGGGCGACCAAGCTCAAGTACATGGTCGACCTGCCGGTGTCCTACACCGTGGGTATCCTGACCTTCGACAAGAAGGCGCTCGACAAGCTCTCCGCGGAGGACCGCGCGGCGGTCATCGCCAGCGTCGAGGCGGCCTTCGCGCGGCTGGAGACGCTGAATGCGGCGGATGACCTGGCCACCCGCGAGACCTTGAAGAATGAGGGCATCGCGATTGTCCCGCCGCAGCCGGAAGCGGCGCAGGCCTGGCGCGATGTCGGCAGCCGCACGATGGCGCGGATGCAGGACGAGGGCCAATTGTCGGCGGCCATCCTGGATGCGCTGAAGCAGGCGGGCGTGGCGGGCGGCAGCCGCTGATGAGTTACCTTGGCGTCCTGGCGCGGATCGTCGCGCGAATCGAGGACGCCCTGCTGGCTGCGCTCGGCCTTGGCCTGCTGGCCGCAGCGGCGGCGCAACTGGGTTTCCGCCTTTACGGCAGCGGCCCGGTGTGGCTGGATCCGCTGATGCGGCTGGCCACGCTGTGGCTGGCGCTGATCGGCGCGCTGGTGGCCACCCGCGAGGGTCGCCAGTTGCATATCGACGTGCTCGCCAGCCGGTTGAAGGGCTGGCTCGGGCACACCGCGCGGATCGTCGTCGCACTGTTCACGGCGAGCATCTGCGCCCTGCTGGCGCAAGCCAGCTGGACCCTGATGCAACTGGAACGCGAGGGCGGCAGCGAGATCTTCACCGGCGTGCCGGTGTGGATGGCGCTCGCGGTGCTGCCCATCGTGTTCGGATTGATGACCCTGCATGCGCTGGCGCACGTCGTGCGTGCGCCGCAGCCGCCCGGGCCGGCGTCATGATCGTCCTGATTGCGCTTGGGCTGCTGTTGCTGGCGCTGATGGGGGCGCCGTTCTTTGCGCTGATCGGCGCGGTCGCGCTGCTCGGCTTCCACGACCAGGGCTATGACCTGGCCATCGTCGCGGTCGAGATCAACCGCCTTGGCGAGATGCCGGTGCTGGTGGCGATCCCGCTCTTCACCCTGGCCGGCTACCTGCTCAGCGAAAGCCAGGCACCCAGGCGCCTGGTGCGTCTGACCCAGGCGCTGGTCGGCTGGATGCCGGGCGGGCTGGCGATCGTCGCGCTGGTCGCGAGCGCATTGTTCACGGCGCTGACCGGTGCCTCGGGTGTGACCATCGTGGCACTCGGCGCCGTGCTGTTCCCGGCCCTGCTGCACGGGCGCTACAGCGAGAAATTCGGCCTCGGTCTGGTCACGGCCTCCGGCAGCCTGGGCCTGCTGTTCCGCCCCTCGCTGCCGTTGATCATTTACGGCGTGGTCGCGCAGCAGCTCAACACCAGCCCGCCGGTGTCGGTCGAGGACCTGTTCCTGGCCGGCATCATCCCGGGCGTGCTGATGTTGCTGGTGCTCAGTGTCTACGCGATCACCCAGTCGCCGAAAATCCCACGCGAGGAGCGCCGCTTCGTCCCGGCCGAGGCGCGTGCTGCGCTGTGGGATACGCGCTGGGAACTGCCGCTGCCCTTTCTGGTGCTGGGCGGAATCTATTCCGGGCGGATTGCGCCCTCGGAGGCGGCCACCCTGACGGCGGTCTACGTCTTCGTGGTGACGGTCCTGGTCCGTCGCGAAATCCCGTGGAAGCGCCTGCCGCTGATCGTGCGCGAGGCGATGATGCTGGTCGGCGGCATCCTGCTGATCCTTGGCACCGCCTTCGCGCTGACCAACTACCTGATCGACGCCGAGATCCCGACCAAGCTGTTCGACTGGGTGCAGACCCACGTCAGCCAGAAGTGGATCTTTCTGCTCGCGCTGAATGCCTTCCTGCTGTTCTTCGGCATGCTGCTCGAAGGTTACCCGGCCATCGTGGTGCTGACCCCGCTGGTGCTGCCGATCGCCACCGGCTACGGCATGGACCCGGTGCATTTCGGCATCCTGTTCCTCGCCAACCTGCAGATCGGCCTGTTCCTCGCGCCACTCGGCATGAATCTGTTCATCGCCAGCTACCGCTTCCGCAAGCCCGTCACCGAGGTGATCCGCGCGAGCTGGCCCTTCTTCCTGCTGCTGTTCGCCTGCGCGCTGGCGATCACCTATGTGCCGTGGCTGTCGCTGGCGTTGCTGGGGCGGTGAAGCCTCCAGCCGCAACTTTGAGCTAAGCTGCGGACTCGGAGGTGCCTGGATGAAACTGACATTCGAGGTCGAGCAGGAACTGGACGGCCGCTGGATCGCCGAAGTGCCTGAACTGCCCGGCGTTCTCGCTTATGGGGTGTCTGGTGCCGAGGCGATGGCCCGGGCGGAAGCACTCGCGCTGCGCGTACTTGCCGAACGCATTGAACATGGCGAGGTCGTCCCCATGGCGTTGCAGATCGAGCTTCCCACGGCGGCATGAGCACCTGGCCATCAGTGAGAGCGCGCGTGCTGCTTCACGCGCTCCTGCGAAAGGGCTGGGTGGTCAAACGGCAATCGGGGTCGCACCGGACACTCGCACATCCCGATTGGCCCGACTACACATTTCCGTTCCACGATGGCGACGAAATCGGGCCACGCATGCTCGCCCGCGTGGCCAAACACACGGGTCTGGAGCCTTCGGATCTGTAGACGGACCCGGGCGTTCGCGCGAAGCGCCTCACCGCCCCCGCCGCGTGAACAGCAGGTACACCGCCGCGGCGACGATCAGGCCGACGAACCAGGCGTAGGTATAGATCGACACGAAGACCGCGGGAACGTCGGCGACGAAGCCGGCAGCCTTGAGGAAGCCCGGCAGGTTGGGCAGCACGCCAATCACCAGCGCGAGGATCGCCACCGGGTTCCAGCCGCTGCGATAGGCATACGCGCCCTTGTGGCGGAACAGCGAGGCAATGTCGAGTTCGGTGCGGCGGATGATGAAATAGTCGGCCAGCATGATCCCGGCGATCGGACCCAGCAGCGCCGAATACCCGATCAGCCAGGTGAAGATGTAGGCGCCGGTCGACTCCAGCAGCTTCCACGGGAAGATCGCGATGCCGATGCCGGCGGTGATGTAGCCGCCGAGCTTGAACGAGATCTTCCCGGGCGCGAGGTTGGAGAAGCCGTAGGCCGGCGCCACCACATTGGCTGCCAGGTTGGTGGTCAGTGTCGCCAGCAGCAGGGCTGTCAGGGCGACCACCACCGCGGCGCCGCCCATGCGTCCGGTCAGCGCCACCGGATCCCAGATCGCCTCGCCGTAGATGATCACGGTGGCTGAGGTCACCGCGACGCCGACGAAGGCCAGCAGCGCCATCGGCAGTGGCAGTCCGATTACCTGGCCGACGATCTGGTCGCGCTGGCTCTTCGCGAAGCGCGTGAAATCGGGGATGTTCAGCGCCAGGGTGGCCCAGAAGCCCACCATCGCCGTCAGCGAAGGCCAGAAGGTGCCCCAGAACTGGCCCGCCTTGGGCTGGCCATCGGCGAACTGCGACGGGGTCGAGAGCATCGGGCCGAAGCCGCCGGCCTTGACGTAGGCCCAGCCGAGCAGCGCCAGGCACATTGCGATCAGCAACGGCGCGGCCCACAGCTCCAGCCAGCGGATCGACTCGGTGCCGTACTTGATGAACACCACATGCAGGGCCCAGAAGGCGAGGAAACACACCGTCTGCCCGGCATCGATGCCGAGCAGCGGCAGCTTGCTGCCGACGATGGCATCGCCCGTGACCACGTTGACGATGGTGTAGATCGCCGCACCGCCCACCCAGGTCTGGATGCCGAACCAGCCGCAAGCGACCAGCCCGCGCAGCACTGCCGGCAACTTGGCCCCGCGCACGCCGAAGGAGGCGCGCAGCAGTACCGGGAAGGGGATGCCGTGCTTGGCGCCGGCATGGCCGATCAGCAACATCGGGATCAGCACGATCACGTTCGCGATCAGGATCGTCCCGACCGCCTCGCGCCAGGACATGCCCTCGCTGACCATGCCGGCCGCCAGCATGTAGGCCGGCACGCACACCACCATGCCCACCCACAGCGCGGCGATCGCCTTCCAGTCCCAGGTGCGCGCCGCCGGGGCGCTGGGCAACAGGTCCGCGTTCATCAGGTCGAAGTCGCCAAGGACCTTGGTGGGGGCTGGGGCTCCGCTCATCAGACTGGCTCCGCGCGCTGTCGTTTCGATCCTGCGGAAAGTACGCAAAGGACCGTGCCGACGCAAAGGGTCCTGCGCCGTTCAACGCGGAGACGCGGAGAACGTAGTGAAGCAGCGGGACGGCTGCACATGGTCCCTGGATCAGGTCAGCCGAGGAAAGCGATCGCCGCCAGGACCAGACCACCGATGATGGCGGCGGCGACGCCGACCGCGATGGCCGGGCCGCGGTCTCCCATCGACAGTACAGGTGCCTGGCCGGGCACCTGCGCCCCGGTCTGCAGCATCGCCTGGTACATCGCCTCGTATGACCGGAAGACGCGCGAAGCGCCGACGTAGCCGATCGACGCGAATGCAGGAATGCTCAGCACCAGCAACTTCGCCCACTGGCCCATCGATTGCAGCAGCCATGCGGTGTCGCGCGGGCCGCTGCCGCCGAAGTTCGAGCCCAGGACCAGCGCGAAGACCAGGCCGCCCGCAGCGCCGATTGCCGCGCCGCGCAGCGCAACCGTGCCTTGACCCCTGCGCCGGCGCTGCGACCATTGCCACAGGAACATGTCGCGCTGTCGCTGGTTCACCGGCCATTCTCCGTCGTCTGGTCCGCACAGTAACGGGTTCGTGCCAAGGTTCCGGACATCGCGCTGAATGGGTCCAGTTCAACGCGGAGACGCAGAGGGCGCAGAGGAGCGCAGAGAACAGCAGAGAACAACTGATTGATTTCTCCGCGCTGCTCGGTGCCTTCCGCGTCTCCGCGTTGAACGGTTCCGGCAGACGCGAAGATGCGGAGAACGCAGAGCACAGCGAGAGAGCTCTTGCTTCTCTCCGCGTCCTCCGCGTCTCCGCGTTGAAAGGGGTCTTTCCAGCGCCGGATCAGGGCAGCTTGAGCGAGTTCAGCACGTCGATGGCGGCCTTGGTGCCGGCGGCGTCGCTGGCGTCGACGTTGTACCAGAGCTCGCCGATCGCGCCATCGGCCAGCTTGAACCAGCCGGCGCCGAAGTCGCGCACCACGTCGTCCTCGTCCTTGCCCTTGGCCGGCAGCAGGATCGCGTCCATGCCATTGATCTTGGTCTCGCGCGATTCGCCCATCTCGATTTCGCTGAAGTTCTCTTCGAGGTAGGCGATGTGATCCTTGACCGCCTGGTCGATGTTGGCGCCCGGCACGACGCGGAAGGACAGCTCCAGGCCATTCGGGCCTTCCACTTCGAAGTAATCCTCGGCGCCTTCCTCGCCCTGCGGTATGAGGGTCCAGGCCGACGGTACCGTGACCGTGAACTGTGCATCGGCCTGGGTCGGGTAGTACACCTGGGTCAGGCCGGCCGCGTGCAGCGGCGACATGGCCAGCGCGGCGATCAGCAACAGCAGCATCAGGATGGACGAGCGGCGGATCATGGCTTTCATCGGAACCTCGCTATGGGCAGGGGCGCACGGCAATCGGGCGCCTATGCGCCCTCCTGCTGCCCCCCCCTCCTCGCCGCAAAATTCATCGGAAATTTCTTCAACATAATTACGGAACACCACACTAGCGCAAGCGGGCGGCTGCGACTGTCACGTTGTGCGAGTCGATGGGTTAGTTTTGCCTCCCCTGCATTTCGGTACGCACTCGATGACCCCTCCAGCCGCTTATCCCATCGGAACTCCCGGCCAGCCCTGGCGCGACGCCGAGAAGGCCACGTGGCTGGCGCGCCAGCGTCGGTTGCGCTCCTATTTCGACGATGTCGTGCGCGTGGTCGAGCGCCTGCGCACAGTCGCCGAGGTGAGCGAGTACGGACGCATCGAATACGGCGAAGACGCCTACCCGCTGTACGCCATCCGCAGCCGTCACTTGCGCGATGAGCTGAAGTGTGCCCTGGTGACCGGCGGCGTGCATGGCTACGAGACCAGCGGCGTGCATGGCGCACTCGAGTTCGCGGCGCGGCATCTGAATGACTCGGCGGGTCGTATCAACGTCCTGGTGGCGCCCTGCGTCAGCCCCTGGGCCTACGAGCGCATCCACCGCTGGAACGCGCAGGCGGTCGATCCGAACCGCTCTTTCCGCGAGCCGAGTCCGGCGGCCGAGTCCGCTGCGCTGTTGCAGTTGATCGCGCCCTTGCGTGGACGCTTCCTGCTGCACATCGATCTGCACGAAACCACAGACACCGACGAAACCGAATTCCGCCCTGCGCTCGCCGCGCGCGACGGCAAGACCTTCGAGCCGGACCAGATTCCGGATGGCTTCTACCTGGTCGACGACAGCGCCAATCCGCAGCCAGCCTTCCAGAGCGCGATCATCGCCGCGGTGGCGCAGGTCACGCATATCGCGCCGGCGGATGCGCAGGGGCACATCATCGGCTCACCGGTGGTCGCACCTGGGGTCATCGAATACGCGTTCAAGGTGCTCGGCCTGTGCGCGGGCATCAGCGACGCGCGCTACACCACCACCACGGAGGTCTACCCCGACAGCCCGCGCGCCACGCCGGCACAATGCATCGCGGCGCAGGTTGCGGCGGTGCGTGCAGCCATCGACTTCGCGCTCGCGCATTCGTGACACCTCGTTGCCGCGCCTGCCCATGCTCTGGCCGGATACGGGCGAAAGCGCATAGCATCGGGACACCGTGGTGCAAAGGCAGTGGCCCGACACGTGATCGCCTGGCTGACAGACTTGCTGCGCAGGATCGGATCGCGGGTCGGCTTCGGCCGCGCGCAGACCGATTCGGATGAGTTCGATCCAGAACTGCGCGAAGTGTTCTTCGCCGAACTGGCCGATGTCCAACAGACCCTGGACAGCGCCTTCGCCCTCTGGCGCGTCAATGTCGCCGACGAGGCCGCGCTGAAGAACCTGCGCCGCGGTTTCCACACGATCAAGGGATCGGCACAGCTGGTCGGCGCCACTGCGCTTGGCGACTTCTGCCGTCACATGGAGCAGCTGGCGATCCGCCTGATGGAACAGAAGATCAAGGTCACACCGGCCATGATCGGTACTGTGGAGCAAGCGATCTCGGTGCTGCCGATGTTCGCCCGAACCATCCGCGAAGGTCGTCCGGCGCCGGTGCAGGCGCAAGCGATTTCCAATCGGGCACAGCGGCTGCTGGGCTGATCGTTGTCAGGGCGCGATGGCGCCGAGCGCTTGCAACCTGCGCATGGCCACATCCACATCTCGTGGATGGCTGTCCAGTCTCGTCAGCACTTCGCGGTAACGCACGATCGCGCCTTCGCGGTCTCCGAGAGCTTCGGCCACCACGCCCAACGCCCGCCGCGCGGCGCTGTGCCCAGGGTCCACCGCAAGACAGTTCTCGAACCACTCGCGGGCTTCCGCGCTGCGCCCGAGGTCATGCAGACAGTGGCCCACGTCCTTGAGGTAGGCAGCGCGTACCGGATTCAGCCGCGCCGCCTGGATGAACAAGGGCAGCGCCTGCGCATAACGCTGGTTGCGCGCATGCTCGACGGCAGCGGCATAGGCCTGCGCAGCGGCAGCGTCGCCGGGAGCCGGGGCGGGCGCTGCCGCTGTTGGCGGAGGGGACGGTTCTGGCGGCGCCAGCGCCGCCAGCTGCTGGCGCGCCGCGGCCTCGATTTCGGCGCTCGACCGCGGCATCCGGACGGCAAGGATCCGGGTCAGTTGCTCGCGCGCGGCGGCGATCTGGCCCTGTTTCTGCAGGGCCTGTGCCAGGCCCAGGCACAACTCGGCATCGTCACCGGCGGCAGCCAGCCTGGCCAGTTCCGCCTGGGCGCGGCTCCACCGCTGTCCTTTCAGCAGCGCAAAAGCGCGACGCCGCAGCAGGCGTGCATCGTCGGGATGCTTGATCAGCGCCATGTCCAGGGTTCCGAGCGCCTCGTCGATTCGGCCCGCCTGGACCAGCAGGAGCGCGCGCAGGTCCGCCCATTCCGGGTCGTGCGGCGCCTGGCGGCGTTGTTCGTCCACTTCCTGCAGCGCGTCGTCGACGGCGCCTGCCTGGGCCAGTGCGACAACCAGTTCCCGCCGGGCGCCGCGGTGTCCGGGGTCGGCAGCAAGCACCTGGCGCAAGCATTGCGCCGCGTTGCCGAAGTGGCCGCGGCCAGCATGTTCCGCGGCTTGCTGCAGCAACGCCGGTACGTCCGCGGCGCGTGCTGCGGGGCGCGCGGTCATGGGCGCGGCTGTCTGGGCCAGGACGCCGGGCGCCGCCGGTGGCGCCGCGGGTATGCGCCAGGGAGCCAGCGCGCGGCCCGTCAGGGCGGTGTACAGCGAGGCCATGCCGACCTGCGGACCATCGCGCAGACGCGCGCCGACCTGCGCGAACGGGTTGATCCGACGGCCCTGCGCATCGACCACACGCGCCGCGATGACTACTTCGGGATGCGCCGGGTTCATTTCCCAGCGGGCGGGTAGGGCACGACACAGGACCTCGCCGAGGTAAGCGCCGAAATTGACCAGCACCGGGAGCTTCGCTGGCGGGGGCTGCCAATCCTGCTGGCCCGGGGCCGCGCCGACCTCGCCCCACAGTTCATTGATCAGGGCATCCATCTTCGGCAGGCTCGCAGGCGAGAAATCCAGCGCCTCCGGGAAAGCGCCGAGCAATGGCCCGCGGCGTTCGTGCTCGGCAAATGCCCGCGCATGTCGCGCAGCGGCACTGTCGTCGGCAGATGTGATGGGCTTGCCGCAACGCATGCAGTAGGTCGCTTGCGGCCGATTGGCGGCGCCGCACACAGGGCACTGGACCACCATCATGGCCTGGCTCCGGGATGGACCATGGCGCGATGCTGCGCCTGGCGAGGCCAGGCGACAAGCTGCCTCGCGCCCCCAGGATCCCGTGCAGGCTGTGCGCGCGGATCAATCGGCAGGCACTACGAACACCTCTCGCCCCTGGGTCTCGATCAGCCGCAGGCGCAGGTCGCGCGCACCAGCCAGGCCGTAGCTCGGTTGCGACAGCAGGCGCACCGAGGCACTGTGCGGAGTGGCCAGGCAGAAGGCCGCAAAGCCCGAGACGCCGCCGAAGGGATGCGGCGCGTGGTAGCCGCCAACCACCGCGCCGCCGTCGAATCCGCCGCCGGGGCGGTCGAGGTAGTGGGTGGACAGCCCGAAAAAGAACTGGCCCTCCGCCGCGCCACCGACGGTGCCTGAAAGCGCTCCGACGGTGACTTCGTAGAATCCGGGCGCAACGTCCGCCGAGCCGACGAAGGGCGTGTCCAGGGAAATCGTCGGCGTGGCCTCGAACACGGTGTCGCTGCTGGTGGCTGTGCGCCGCGCAATGCGCACGCGCACCGGAAGGCTGCCACTGCTGCTGCTCGCCGGGCTGCCGGCCAGGCGCACCTCCACGCGCTGCGGCTCATTGCGCTCGTTACGGATGTTGAAGCCGGCGAAGCCCACCTGGCCGCTGTCGATCAGCCCGCCGAAGTTGAGGCCGCCGGCCAGCGTGCGTGTGCCGGGTTCGTCGAGCAGGACTTCCATGCCAAAGGTGCCCGAGGTCAGTCCTGCGCCCGGGCCGTCGCCGGCCTGGGTGACGAAAAAGCCGTGCGGGCAGCTGCTGTTCGCGGGGATTGGGGCTGGCAGCGCGAGTTGGGAAACGGACGGTTCGTCCAGCGGCCCGGTGTAGTAGCCCGGACCGCGCTCGCGCAGGTCTACCGCGTAGACGTCGCCCAATGACCGTTGCCCGGCCGAGATGAAGGCCACGGTCAAGCCGTCGCCGGACAGCACCGGGCTCGTGCCGTTGCCATTGGAGCGCAGGCGTTGCAGCTCGCCATTCGCCATCCACTTGACGAACACATCGACGTAGCCGCCGCGGTCGATCGGCACGAGGTTGTTCGCGCCGGACTCGAAGGCGACAAACTGGCCGTCGTCGGAGATCGACGGCCGGTAGCTGCCGCCATTCGCCTGGCGGCCGTGGATCGAGGTCGACACGCGTTCGAGGCGCACCAGCCGGCCATCGGCGACCTCGAAGCGAAACACGTCGCTGGCGTCGTTGGTGTCGTCTTCCACCAGGTTGCTCGCGACCGAGGCGAACACGCCGAAGCGCCCGTCGGGGGTGATCCGCACGTCGTAGGTGTCGCCATTGCCAAGTTCGCCGGTGACCAGGTTGCGGCTCAGGTACAGGCGCGCGGGGCGCTCGCCGCCGCGCAGCAGGACCGCCTGGCGAAAGAACCCCGGGTTGCCGTTGGCGCCGGCATCGGCCAGGTTCGTCGCGCTCGTGAAAAACGCCACCGCGAGTCCGTCGTCGCTGGCCCATGGCCCGTAGCTGCCACCGTTGGCCGGCTCGCCGCCGGGTCCGGTACTGAGCAGCGTGACGGTGCCGTTGGCGAGGTCCTTGGCGTAGATGTCGGACACTGGACCGTTGCCGTCCGCCTGCAGCAGCAGGTTGCTGGCTTGCGACGCGAACACCACGCGTGCCCCGAGGCCCGGCACCTGCGGCGCGCCAGACGTCCCGTTGCCGAGCGCGCCGGCCGCGCTGCTGCTGACGACGCGTGCGGCGCCGTTGGCGACGGCGTACACCTGGCCCGCTGAGCCGGTGAAGGCGACGACCGCGCCGTCGCTGGAGACCGCAGGCTCGCTGTAGGCCTCCGTGGTCGCGCCGGAGAGGCTGGCCGCGGCATCGCTGACCCGGGACATCGCGCCGGACAGCGGATCGCGCACGAACACGTCGTTCAGCGTGTCGTTGTCGCCCTCCACCAGGTTGGACGCGTACGATGAGAACACGATCCGCGCGCGCGTGCGCGACACCGCGATCTCGGTGCTGATGGCATTGGCGCCGCCAGCAGCGCGGCTCTGAAGGGAGGCCAGCGGCGATTCGCGCAAGGCTTGGACGCCCGCGATCAGCGTGGGGCCATCCGCCACCATCACGGTGTTCGGACCGGGAATCGCACGCCAGGCCGTGCCATCCCAGAATGCCAAGCCGTTGACGGGCTGACCGTCCGCTGCGAGGAAGCCGCCGTTGACGTACAGGCCATCGTCGAGCAGGACCATCGACCCCACCCCCCCGTTGGGGTGTCGCCTCGAGCCATCCGCCAGGTAGGACCAGGCACTCCCATCCCAACGGGCGATGTATGCGGCCGACGACGTGCCGAACAGCAGGTTGTAGCGGCCGCCGGCGTACAGGTGTCCGCCATCGCTGACGAGCGCGTTGATGGTGATGTCGCCCGGCTGCGCGCTGACCAGGCCCGCGCCCAGCGCCGTCCAGGTGTCGTCACGCCAGCGCGCGACGCCGACCGCGGGGCCGCCGCCGGCCTGCGTGAAAGCCCCGGCCACATGGATATCGCCCTGGTGCACCACGATCGCGGACACCCCGACATTGACCCCATCGCCGGCGGCGCCGCCCAGCGGCGCCCAGCGGTTGCCGTTCCAGCGCGCCACATTGGATGCGGCCACGCCACCGGCACTGGTGAAGTAGCCGCCCACGTACAGCTCGCCGGCGTGCTCGATCATCGCGTAGACCCAGCCGTTGGGGCCGTCCCCCAGCGCGGACCATTCGCGGCCATCCCAGCACGCGACATTGCGAGCCGGCCGCCCGCCGGCGGTCTCGAAGCGACCGCCGGCGCAAAGCTGGCCCGCGTAATTTGCCAGTTCGTAGACGCTGGCCAACTCATCGCCCACGCCGGGGCCGAATTGGTTGGGGTCCCAGAACGCGCCATTCCAGACCGAGATGTTGTTCGCCGGCAAACCTCCGCTGGCGCTGAATGCGCCGGCGACGATCAGCCTGTCCCCATCCAGGAGCAGCGCGTTGACGGACCCGTCGATGCCGGGTGGGACGTCGGTCCCGAGTGGCGACCAGCCGACACCATTGAAGACGGCTGCGCGCGGCGCCGCGACGTCGCCGGCGTAGCTGAACGAGCCGCCCACGTAGACCAGGTTGCCAGCGACCGCCAGTGAATTGGCCTGGCGATCAAGGCCATCAGCGAGCGCTGACCAGATGCCGTTGCGATATCGGGCGATGTTGGGCGCCGCCGTGGCGCCCGCGGAGTAGAAACTGCCGACCAGGTACAGGTCGTCGCCGACCACGGCCAGCGCCATGGCCCTCGGCGTGTCGCCGACTGAGGTCAGGGAGGCAAGCGTGGACCAGATATTTCCGTCCCAGCGGGCGACACTGCTCCCGCCGCGGATCAGATCGCTGCCGAGGAAAGCCAGCGAGTAGACATATTCGTCGGTGCCCTCGCCGAGGGAGTGCCAGGCGCTGCCGTCCCAGCGGGCAACGCCCCTGGCCGGCCGCCCCCCGATCTCGGTGAAGCTGCCGCCTGCGTACACCTCGCCAGCGCGCGCGGCCAGCGCATTCACCGAACCGTTGGCGCGAGTGCCCAGCGCCCGCCAGGCCTGGCCATCCCATTGCATGACCGGGGCCAAATCGCCGCCCACATACAGCGAGTTGCCCGACACGGCCAGCGCGCGCACGCGGAAATCGACGCCGGCGCCCAAGGCATGCCAGGCACTGCCGTCCCAGCGCGCGATGTTCTTCACCGGCACTCCGCCAGCGTAGGTGAACAGGCCCCCCACGTAGAGATCCGTGCCCGCCACAGCCAGGGCTTTGACCTCGGAGACATTGAATCCCACCGATGAGGACAGTCCGATCCCGTCTCCCATCCTGGCGAAGCGACGCGTGCGCGGGTCGTAGGCGACCATCGTTGCCGACCGCACGTCATCGCACTGGGTGAAGTTGCCGCCGAGGTAAACGATGCCTGACGGCATCACAGCGATTGCATCCGGATCCGCGTTACAGCCCCGCGAGAGGCCAAAGACCTTGTCGGTGGCGGACGGCGCATCCCGGGGGACGAACATGGGGGTGCCGTCCGCAGCGGTCTGCATTCGCAGGCCGCCCGGATCCAGGGTGCCGGAATAGCCGGCCGGCAACTGCAGCCTGCCCTGCGCATCCAGGTAACTGGCCAGCGCGGGCGGGGCGCCTGGATGGGTGCTCCCGGCGGCCAGGGCCGGCGTCAGGGCGGGGCCAGCCAGCAGAAATGCGCTCAGCAGGGCATTGGCCGCGACTGCGCGCAGGCTGCGTCGGATCGACCTCATCGGATTACCTCGCGGTCCAGTTGCGGCAGGAACCGTCATCGACGGGATCCATGGAGATGCAGCCGTTGAACGGACAGACGTACATGCACAATGTGCAGCCGACGAATTCCGCGTCGACTGCCTCGAACATCCGCACCAGGTCCCTTTCCTTGGTGATCGCCTGGTGCGAGGTCTCCTCGCAGGCGACGGGCAGAGCCCGCATGTGTCGCACTTGTCCAGGCGGATGCCCGCATTGACTTCAAGCTTCAGGTTCAGGGACCCCCAGCCGGCCACGTATGCGCGCCATTGCCGAAGACCGTAAAGAATAGCAAATCAAAGACCACCTTGCGCAGTTCGCGGCTCAGTGCATGCGGCGGGCTCATGCCGTCAAACCGTCCTCACGTGCGCCGCGCATGGCTGCGGTGCGTGGTTCCGAGGCCTGATGGCGGTTTGGTGACGCTCGCGGTGCCCTCTGTCGCGCCGCTTGCGTCAGGATCGGTAGCGGCAGCATTCAACTGATTGTCTTGATCACCGAGCGCGCCGTGATCGTGCACATCATCACATCGGCGAGCCGACCCTCGCGCCAAGCATTGCGCGGTCCCGGCCCCGTCTCTGTTCGCCGGCACCGTCCGCGCCATGCAGAACAATGCGTGCCCTGCGATCGCCCGCAGGGTGTCTCGCAGATGGCTCGTCGGTGATCCTTCAGGCGCTCTCGGTCTTGCGCATCGGGTTGTTCGGGTGGGTGGTCCAGTTGCGGTAGGAGCCGTCGTCGACGCGCTTCATGGTGATGCAGCCGTCGACCGGGCAGACGTGCATGCACAGATTGCAGCCCACGCATTCTTCATCGACGACTTCGAACATGCGCACGCCGTCCTTCTCCTTGGTGATCGCCTGGTGCGAGGTGTCCTCGCAGGCGATGTGGCAAAGGCCGCACTTGACGCACTTGTCCTGGTCGATGCGCGCCTTGATGTCGTAGTTCATGTTGAGGAATTGCCAGTCGGTGACGTTCGGCACGGCCTTGCCGACGAAGTCATCCAGGCGCTGGTAGCCCTTGCTGTCCATCCAGTTCTTCAGCCCGTCGATCATGTCGTCGACGATGCGGAAGCCATAGTGCATCGCCGCGGTGCACACCTGCACGGTGCCGCAGCCCAGCGCCATGAACTCCGCGGCGTCGCGCCAGGTGCCGATGCCGCCGATGCCGCTGATCGGCTTGCCGTGGGTCGCCTTGTCGCGCGCGATCTCGGCGACCATGTTGAGCGCGATCGGGCGCACCGCCGGGCCGCAGTAGCCGCCGTGCGTGCCCTTGCCATCGACCGTCGGTGTCGGCGCCATCAGGTCGAGGTCGACCGTGGTGATCGAGTTGATCGTGTTGATCAGCGACACCGCATCGGCACCGCCCTTGAACGCGGCGCGCGCGGAGGTGCGGATGTCGGTGATGTTGGGTGTCAGCTTGACGATGCACGGCAGCTTCGAATGCAGCTTGACCCAGCGGGCGACCATCTCCACGTACTCGGGCACCTGGCCGACCGCCGAGCCCATGCCGCGCTCGCTCATGCCGTGCGGGCAGCCGAAGTTGAGTTCCACCGCATCCGCGCCGGTGTCCTCGACCATCGGCAGGATGTACTTCCACGAGGCCTCGTCGCAGGGCACCATCAGCGAGACCACCATCGCGCGGTCCGGCCACCGCCGCTTGACCTCGGCGATCTCCTTCAGGTTCACCGCCAGCGGCCGGTCGGTGATCAGCTCGATGTTGTTCAGCCCGGCGATGCGCCGCTCGCCCAGGCGCACCGCGCCGTAGCGCGAACTGACGTTGACCACCGGCGGATCCATCCCGAGCGTCTTCCACACCACGCCGCCCCAGCCCGCCTCGAAGGCGCGGTTGACGTTGTAGGCCTTGTCCGTCGGCGGCGCCGACGCCAGCCAGAAGGGATTCGGCGAGCGCACGCCGATGAAGTTGCTCGAAATGTCAGCCATGTGTCGCTCCGATAGTGGCCGGTTCAACGCGGAGACGCGGAGAACGCGGAGAAAATCAGTGGGATCAATCGTCAAGGGGTTGATGACGCGTTGCCTCGCTGGCGGATCCGCGGGTCGTTCAAACCAGCTGTTTGACGCGGACGATGCCGTCAAAAGCTGCGCGGTGCGTTCTAGAAATTCGAGGACTTCAGTCGACGACCGCTTTTCCCATCAAGTCATCCGGTAAGCATCCAAGCAATTCGACCTTGTGGATCGCGGCTGCCTATCACCTCAAGCCGTCAATCGCAATTGATCCGCCAAGGACTGAATGCTGACTCGAGCAGACCGGGCAGGTCGGTGGACTACTATCGCGACGTCGATACGGCTTGCGACACGTCGCATCCACCTGGATCTCCCGGAGTGCGGCGCTCTCGCAGTTGCAGCTCTGACTGCATGCGGTGAACTGCGCCCGTCGGCCGAATCCAGGACGCAGGCCTGGAGCAAGAGGTCGCGAGGGTGGACCTCGATCGCCGCCCCGATCAGTGCGTCCTTCCGTACGGCACCTCCGCCCATGATCGATCCAGACCGCTCTGCTTTTCCTCTGCGATTCTCTGCGTCACGCTTCGCTCCACCGGCCATGGCCTTTTCTCCGCGCCTCCGAGTCTCCGTCCAGCTTAACCGGCCCCGACTATCGACCAAGGGCAGGTGAATGGCCGCCGCCGCGCGCTTGCCGTTTTCGACGGATTGCACGGTGAGGTCGACTTTGCCGCCGACGCAGTCGCCGCCGGCCCAGACTTTCTCGATGGTGGTGTGGTACTCGGCGTCGACCGCGATGCGCCCGCCCTTGAGCGCGGGGCCGGTGACGGGGTCAAGGACCTGGCCGATTGCCTTGAGCACGCTGTCGGCGGCGAGGGTGAAGCGCTCGCCGGTGTCCTGCGGACGGCCATCGGCGCCGGGGGCGGTGTAGGCAAACTCGATGGCGCTGACCGCGCCGTCGGCGTCGTGGATGGCCAGCGGGCGCGCCCAGTGGACGATGCGCACGCCCTCGTCGCGCGCGAAAGCCTGTTCGACCACCGTGGCGCCCATGGTCTCGGGGCCGCGACGGTAGACCAGGGTGACTTCCTCGGCGCCCAGGCGGCGCGACTGGATCGCGGCATCGATGGCAGTGTTGCCGCCGCCGATCACCACCACGCGGCGGCCGACGGGCAGGCGCGAGAGATCCGCGCACTGGCGCAGCTCGGCAATGAAGTCGACCGCGTTGCGCACGCCGTCCAGGTGCTCGCCGGGCACGCCGAGCGCATTGACCGCGCCGAGGCCGAGGCCGAGGAAAACCGCGTCGAATTCGCGCAGCAAATCGTCCAGCGCCAGATTGCGGCCAAGTTCGCGGCCGTGCTCGACGCGGATGCCGCCGATGCCGAGCAGCCAGTCGATCTCCTGCTGCGCAAAGCCTGGCACCTTGTAGGCAGCGATGCCGTACTCGTTGAGGCCGCCGGACTTCTCGCGCGCCTCGAAGATCACGATGTCATGGCCCTCGCGTGCCAGCGCATGTGCGCAGGCCAGGCCCGCCGGCCCGGCGCCGACCACCGCGATGCGCTTGCCGGTGGCGGCGGCGCGGGTGAACAACTGCGTGCCGCTCGGGTAGACCCAGTCGGTCGCATAGCGCTGCAGTGCACCGATCTGCACCGGCTTGTCGTCGTCCTTGTTCCTGACGCAGGCGCCTTCGCACAGGATCTCGGTCGGGCACACGCGGGCGCAGGCGCCACCGAGGATGTTCGCCGACAGGATGTCCGTCGCCGCGCCCTTCAGGTTGTCGGTGCTGATCCGCTTGATGAAGCTTGGAATGTCGATTCCGGTCGGGCAGGCCACGGTGCAGGGCGCGTCGTAGCAGTAGAAACAGCGCTGCGCCGCGACAAGCGCCTGCTGCCGCGTCAGCGGCGGCGCGATGTCGGCGAAATTCGCTGCGAGTTGCTCGGCACTCAGGCGCCCGGGCTGGATATCGGCATGGGTCAGTCGGGTCATCGTTGGTCCTGGTTGCAGTCTCGCTCCGGGCGGTTGGTAGAGGCAAAGCGGGACGCAAGAACGCAGAGAGAAGCAAGAGGACGCAAGAGAAGAATGACTGGGCGCGATTATGCTGCAGTCCCCCAAAGGCCAAGGGGATGTCGCTCAGCAACCTAGGAATCTCTCGTGCTCTCTGACATTTCTCCTCTCTGCGCCCTCCGCGTCCTCTCCTGGCAGTTCAGGCCCAGTGTTGTTCAGCGCCCGGCGCGGCCGAGGATGGCGTGCAGCAGGACGTTGCAACCGGCTTCGATCCACGCGGGGGTGGCGTCCTCGATCTCGTTGTGGCTGATGCCGCCGACGCAGGGCACGAAGACCATCGAGGTGGGCGCCACCTGGGCAAGGTAGCAGGCGTCGTGGCCGGCGCCGGAGACGATGTTGCGGTGGCTGTAGCCGAACAGTTCCGCGCCGGCGCGCACCGAGGCGACGCAGTCGGGATCGAAGGTGACCGGCTTGTAGTAGAAGATCTGTTCCAGCTTGGTGACCTCGATCTTGGTCTCCTCGGCGATGCGCGCGATGCCGGCGCGCAAATCGGCGTCCATCTTCAGCAGGGTCTCGTCTTCCGGATGGCGCAGGTCGACGGTGAAGAACACCCGGCCCGGGATCACGTTGCGCGAGTTCGGGTGCACCTGGAGCATGCCGACGGTCGCGCACGCAAAGGGCGCGTACTTGTGGCCGATCTGGTTGACCAGGTCGATCACCCGCGCGGCGCCGAGCAGCGCGTCGCGCCGGCGCGGCATCGGCGTCGGGCCCGCATGAGATTCCTGGCCGGTGAACACCACTTCGTACCAGCGCTGGCCCTGTGCGTGGGTCACGACACCGATGGTGACGTCCTCGGTCTCGAGGATCGGGCCCTGTTCGATGTGCAACTCGAAGGCCGCGTGGATCGGCTTGCCCATCGGCGCCTCGCCGGCATAGCCGATGCGCGCCAGCTCCTCGCCCATGGTCTTGCCGTCGACGTCCGCGCGCGAGAGGCCGTAGTCCAGGGTGAACACGCCGGCGAACACGCCGGATGCAACCATCGCCGGAGCGAAGCGCGAGCCTTCCTCATTGGTCCAGATCACCACCTCGACCGGACGCTCGGTCTGGATCCCGTGGTCATTCAGGCTGCGGATCACCTCCAGCCCGCCGAGTACACCGTAGATGCCGTCGAACTTGCCGCCGGTGGGCTGCGAATCCGCGTGCGAGCCGGTCACCACCGGCGGCAGCGAATCGTCCTTGCCGGCGCGACGCGCGAACACATTGCCCATCCGGTCGACCGTGATCGTGCACCCGGCCTCCTTGGCCCAGCGCACGAACAGATCGCGGCCCTGCTTGTCGAGGTCCGTCAGCGCCAGGCGGCAAACGCCACCCTTCGGCGTCGCGCCGATCTGCGCCATCTCCATCAGGCTGTCCCACAGGCGCTTGCCGTTGATGGCGAGCGGGGCTTGCGGCTTCAGTACGGCGTTCATGGCCGACCTCCCAGGTCAGAAGGATGAGATCAAAATTTCAACGCAAAGTCGCAAAGGTCGCAAAGGCAAGCAGAGCGAATGAATCGATCATCTGGACATTTCGGGTCCGATTTGCCACCTCCGCTCGGAAGACTTCCAACACTGGTGCAGGTGAGGATGCGCTGGCCGTCAGCAAGCAGCGTCCATCGCGAACCCTCCGCGAGTCTGTTCCCTTTGCGCACTTTGCGTCCTTTGCGTCTTTGCGTTGAACCTGTGCTGTCGCTTCAATGCGGCATCACGAACTGAGCACCCGCGCGGATGCTGGTCGGCCAGCGCGTGGTGACGGCCTTGAGCCGGGTGTAGAAGCGTACGCCTTCGGGGCCGTAGACGTGCTGGTCGCCGAACAGGCTGGCTTTCCAGCCGCCGAAGCTGTGGAAGGCGCTGGGTACAGGGATCGGCACGTTGACGCCGACCATGCCCACCTGAACGCGGTTGACGTAGTCGCGCGCGGCGTCGCCGTCGCGGGTGAAGATCGCGGTGCCGTTGCCGTATTCATGGCCGTTGACCAGCGCGAGGGCTTCCTCGTAGCTGCCCACGCGCACCACCACCAGCACCGGCCCGAAGATCTCCTCGCGGTAGATGCGCATGCCGGGCTTGACGTGGTCGAACAGGCAGCCGCCAAGGAAGTAGCCGTCGCCGGACTGCGGGATCTCGCGCCCGCGGCCATCGACCACCAGTTCCGCGCCTTCGGTCACGCCGGTGTCGACATAGCCGCGCACGCGGTCGCGGTGCTGCGCGGTGATCAGCGGGCCCATGTCCATGCCCGGCAGTTCGCCCGGGCCGATCTTGAGCGCGTGCACCCGCGGCGCGAGGCGCGCGATCAGCGCATCGGCGGTTTCATCGCCCACCGCGACGGCCACCGAGATCGCCATGCAGCGCTCGCCGGCCGAGCCGTAGCCGGCGCCCATCAGCGCATCGGCGACCTGGTCCAGGTCGGCGTCCGGCATCACCACCATGTGGTTCTTGGCGCCGCCGAGCGCCTGCACGCGCTTGCCATGCCGCGCGCCGGTTTCGTAGATGTACTTGGCGATCGGCGTCGAGCCGACGAAGCTGATCGCGCGCACGTCCGGGTGCTCCAGCAGCGCGTCGACCGCGCGCTTGTCGCCGTGCACCACGTTGAACACGCCGGCCGGCAGCCCGGCCTCGGCCAGCCAGTCGGCCAGCAGCAAGGACGACGACGGATCGCGTTCAGAGGGCTTGAGCACGAAGGTGTTGCCGCAGGCGATCGCGATCGGGAACATCCACATCGGCACCATCGCCGGGAAGTTGAACGGCGTGATGCCGGCGACCACACCGAGCGGCTGGCGCAGCGAATAGGCATCCACGCCGTTGGCCACGTTCTCGGTGGTCTCGCCCTTGAGCAAATGCGGGATGCCGCAGGCGAACTCGACCACTTCCAGGCCGCGCGCGACCTCGCCCAGCGCATCGCTGTGGGTCTTGCCGTGCTCGGCGGTGATCTGTGAGGCGAGGATGTCGGCGCGCGATTCGAGCAGTTCGCGAAACTTGAACATCACCCGCGCGCGCTTCTGCGGTGGGGTCGCCGACCAGCCGGGCAGGGCGGCCGCGGCCGCGGCCACCGCGACGTCCACCTGCGCGCGATCGGCCAGCGGCAGCAAGCCGGTCTGGGCCCCGGTGGCCGGGTTGTAGACCGCGCTGGTCGGCCCTTCGCCGGCCGGCACGCGCGCGCCGTTGATGTAATGGGAGATCCACGCCGGCGTGGATTCGGGGGAAATGCTGCGCACTGCGCTCATCGCGTTCGCTCTTCGTGTGGATGTGAAGAGCCTACTACAGAGCCGCGACGCATGGCGGCTTGTCCCCCTGAAACGGTGTTCGCACGCACGGTCCTACGGGTGCCGCGCAGGCCGGTGTGCGGCGCAGCCGTTCACCGGCTTACCCGCGGCAAGCTCCCGCTGAGCGCGCAGCGCGCGCACAACGGGCTACTCAATCCGACCTCAGGGCGTGAACCCATATCGCACGATGTGGAAGAACACGGGCGCCGAGAACAGCACCGAGTCCAGGCGGTCGAGCACGCCGCCGTGGCCGGCGATCAGATGGCCCCAGTCCTTGACCCCGTGGTCGCGCTTGATCGCGCTCATGACCAGTCCGCCGAAGAAGCCCATGACGTTGATCGCGAAGGCGATGGCCGCCGCCGCAGCGGACTGAACGGAGTGATCCAGAACAGCGCGGCGCCGAGCGCGGTCGAAGAGAGCACGCCGCCGATCAGTCCTTCCCAGGTCTTCGACGGCGACAGCGAGGGCGCCACTTTGCGCTTGCCGAACAGCTTGCCCCAGACGTACTGCAGCACATCGCTGGATTGCACCACGATCACCAGGAAGGCGATCAGCAGGATCTCGCGCCCGCCGTAGCCCGGAATCTGCAAGGTCACCAGCGCGGGGACATGCGAGAGGCAGAACACCGCCAGCATCAGCGCCCACTGCACCGTGGCGATGCGTTCGAGGAAACGCTCGGTGTCGGCGCGCAGCGCAGCGACGATCGGCAGCAGCAGGAAGCCGTACACCGGGATGAAGATCGAGTACAGCCCATACCATTCGATCCAGATCAGCAGGTACTGCACCGGCAGCGCCAGGTAAAACACCAGCGCCAGCGCCAGGTGGTCGCTGCGCCGGGTGTAGGTCAGGGTCACGAACTCGCGCAGCGCCAGCAGCGACAGCAGCGCGAACAGCACGATCACGCCGGTCTTGCCGAAGGCGAAGGCGAGGGCCACCAGCCCCACCATCACCCACCAGGCATTGATGCGGTCGTTGAGGTTGTCGATCACCGCGTGCGGCTTGCCCCTGGCCACGGTGTGGCGCAAGGTCAGCGCCACCGCGCTGGCGAATCCGAGCACGGCGAAGATGCCGAGGAAGAGCTTGAGGGTGGTGCTCATGCGGCCTCCAGGTGCGCCGGGCGCTGGGCCAGCAGAGCAGTGCGCGCACGCGCCAGGAAGGCATCCTTGTGCTCGCCTTCGGCGACCGTGATCGGCGCGCCGAAATGCACCGTGCACAGCAGCGGCACCGGAATCACCTCGCCCTTGGGCAGCACCCGGTGCAGGTTGTCGATCCACGCCGGCACCAGAGGCACACCCGGATTGGTGCGGCCCAGGTGGTAGAGCCCGCTCTTGAAGGGGAGCAGGTCGGCGTCCGTCTGGTTGCGCGTGCCTTCCGGGAACAGGATCAGGCTCTGGCCGGTCTTCAGGACCTCGGACATCTGTGCGATCGGATCCTGCTCGCGTTTTTCCCGTTCACGCTCGATCAGCACCGCGCGGACCACGTGATGGCCGACATAGCGGCGCAGGGCGCCTTTGTCCCAATAGTCCTTGCCCGCCACCGGCCGAGTGCGCGCCCGCAGCGCCGGTGGCAGCACCGCCCAGATCAGCGCGAAGTCGCCATGGCTGACGTGGTTGCCGAAATAGACGCAGGGCCCGGCGGGTGGCGGCGCAGCCCAGATCCCGCGCACGCCGGTCAGCAAGTGTGCGGCGGCGAGCATCGCGCCACGGGCGAAGGTATCAAGCATCGAAGCGTCCTGGCAGGGGGTGCCAGGGGGAACGATATCAGGGGGAGGATCAGGACAAGGGGCGCAGTGCGTGATCGTTCGCTGTCGCCATTGCTGTCGCTTGTCGCTTGTCGCTTGTCGCTTGTCGCTTGTCGCTTGTCGCTTGTCGCTTGTCGCTTGTCGCTGTTCGTGGGAGCGGGCTCCGCCCGCGATCTTTTCGCTGTTGCTGTTGTTTCTTGCTCCTACCTGAAGAGCAAAAGCGTTTCACCCTTGACGGCCGGTCACTTCTTCCCGCTTGCCCAGAAAGAAGGTAGACCAAGAAAGAGGGCACCGCGTCCGCGCCCGTGGGCGTCGTGCACACAGGGGTCCCCGCGGTGCTCACGAATCGCAGGCGGCTGCGCAACGCACATCCCTGTGCTCGGACATGCTCGCTTTCCCCTGCGCTTCCGGCTCCGCTCCTCGGCGGCGCCCGAGGGCTCCGGTCTTCGACCCGGCTTCCTACCTGGTTCTTGAGGGTGGCGGGTCAACCCGGCTTGCGGGTCTTGAGCAGAAGGAAGCCTGGTTCTTGTCGCCGTCGCTAGGCTGCGAGCTTCTGGCTGTCGCTGTCGCTGTCGCTGTCGCGGTCGCGGTCGCTGTCGCTGCTGCTTTGCTGTTTGTGGGAGCGGGCTCAGCCCGCGAGCTTTTGGCTTCTTGCTTTTCGCCTTTGGCTCTTGCCACCAAGATCAAGAGCAACGGCGTTAATTGTGGAAGCCGAGTAACTTTCTTTGATGGCCAAAGAAAAGTCACCAAAGAAAGCCACCCAAACATCGCGCTTGCCGCGCATCATGCGCGGCAAAGTTCCTGCGGTGCTCGCGAAGCGCAAGGCTCGCTGCGCAACTCGCACGTCCCTGTGCTCGGACATGCTCGCTTTCCCCTGCGCTTCGCTCCGCTCCTCGGCGCTCCCGAGGGGCCCCATTGTTCCTTCGACCCGGCTTCCTGCCTGGTTTTCGAGGCGAGCTTCTAGATCGATTTGCTCTACGGAAGTCGAGAGCAAAGCGTTATCAGCCGAGCAGAGTTGCTGGCTGTGGCTTCCTTCCCTAACCCGCCCGCAAGCCGACAGGCCCGCCTCCCCCTCGAAATCCAGGCAGGAAGCCGGGTCGAAGAAAC